>CAMJYF010000085.1 GCA_946409885.1 uncultured Clostridia bacterium
TGCGGAAAACCGAACATCTCGCTAAACTACAATTTGTGTGCATCCATCATGTGTGGAAAGTTGGGCGAGTCGTGAGCCGCAAACCGGGCGGCGCGCCGATCGGAGGTTTATCTATGTTTCGTGAGATCGTCAGGAAAAAACAGGCCCTTTCGCCGGAGGATTGCGTCGCCATCCTGCAACGGGAAAAGCGCGGGGTGCTGGCGGTGCTGGGGGATGAGGACTACCCCTACGCCGTGCCCCTCAACCACTACTACTGCCCGGAGGACGGCAAACTGTACTTCCATAGCGGCAAAACCGGCCACAAGATCGACGCCATGCGGCGCCATCCCAAGGCCTCCTTCTGCGTGTACGGCGAGGGGATCCCTTCCGACACCTGGGCGCTGCGCTTTGAAAGCGTGATCGTCTTCGGGCGCATCGAGATCGTGGAGGACGAGGAGACCGTCGTACGGATGGCACGGGAGCTGAGCCGGAAATTCACCGACGACGAGGCCTACATTCAGCAGGAGATCGACCGACATCTCCACCGCACCCTGCTGTTCGCGCTGGCGCCGGAACAGATCACCGGCAAGCGGGTAAAAGAAGAATAAAGCCCCGTCAGAACGGGCGTTTCCCGATGATAATACCATTCAGAAAAAAGGAGAGACTACCATGGACAACAAGGAACTGATTTTAGACGCGATGAAAAAGGCGGGCGAGCCGCTGAACGCCGGCAAGGTGGCCGAGCTGACCGGCCTGGACAGAAAAGACGTGGACAAGGCCTTCGCCGAGCTGAAAAAAGCCGGGGCCATCGTGTCCCCCGTCCGCTGCAAGTGGGAACCGGCAGACAAATAAGGAGCAATACGGACAAGGGTGAAAGATGAAAGCCGGTCGGTCTTCCGTCTCTCATCCTTTTTGATTGATTGGGAGGAAACGGTCATGGCCTCAACCATTTTTACCGCGGCATATTATGTGTCGTTGGCCGCGTTCATCGCGGTCAGCGTGCTGCATCTGATCGACAGCTGGCGCGACAACGGCCGGCGGCGCAAATACACCAAGCCCTTTCTGCTGCTGACGCTGACGGCGTTTTACTGCTTTGCGGCCCATCCCATCCGGCCGGTGCTGGTGGCGGCGCTGCTGACCAGCTGGCTGGGCGACGTACTGCTGATGCCCAAGGGCGCCAAGTGGTTCGTTTCGGGCGGCATCAGCTTCCTGATCAGCCACGTGCTGTTCATCTTCGTGTATCTGCCGCAGATCACCTGGGGATACGTGAAATGGTGGATCCTGATTCCCGCCGCGCTGGTATACTACGGCGTCTCCGTCAAGGTGACGCTTTCGGTGAAAAACAACATGGAAAGCAAGGCCATGCTGATCCCCATGATCCTGTACCTGCTGATCAACAGTACCATGAACCTGTGCGCCATGGCGCAGCTGATGACGGTGGGCAGCGCCGGTGCGGCGATAGCCTATGCGGGCGCAGTGCTGTTCTTCATTTCGGACTGCACCCTCTACCTGGTGCGCTACCACAGCAACAAGGACCTGATCTTCAAAAAGCACTTTACCGTCATGTTCACCTACATCCTGGGCGAGTTCCTGATCACCCTGGGGATGCTGATGCTGGGATAAGGCAGGCGTTTTTCCTTCCGACGGCCATCCCCGCTATAACCGCGTCGTGTTGGCACTTTTTAAAAATGCCTCAGCGTCATATTGGCACTTTTCTTTCGGTTTATCAGTGCCATATTGGCATCTTTTGTCTTGACTGATGCGTGCCGCCGTGGTATACTGTTACCGAGGTGACAACCGATGGGACTCAGACAACTGAGAATTGAAAAGGGACTGACACAGGTCAATTGCGCGGCATACCTGCGCATCCCGCTTCGCACCTATAAACGGTATGAGGCAGATGAAAGCAGGATCGATCCCATCAAATATCAATATATGATGGCCCGCCTGAACGAATACGGATTCATTGATGAAGAACACGGCCTGCTGACGCAGGAACAGATCAGAACTGTCTGCGGCGAGGTTTTCCGGAACTACCCTGTGGAGTACTGTTATCTCTTCGGCTCCTACGCCAAAGGAAAGGAAACGGAGAAAAGCGACGTGGATCTGCTCATTTCCCTGCCCATCAACGGGCTTCAGTTTTATGAGGTGCTGGAGCTGTTACGGGAAAAACTGAAAAAAAGGGTCGATCTGCTGGACGTCGCTCAATTGACACAGAATCCGGCACTGATACAGGAAATACTGAAGGACGGCGTTAAAATCTATGGATCATAAAAAGGACGACTGGTATTATCTCGCAAAGATAAAAGCCGATCTGGCATTTGTGATTGCCCACACCGAAGGAAAGACAAAAAGCGAAATGGAAGCGGACGAGCTTCTTGTGGATTCGATCATGTTCAGGATCATTCAGATCGCGGAAAACAACGGCCGGTTATCGGATGATTTCAAGGTCAGGCACAAAAACGTTCCGTGGCTTGCCATCAAAGGAATGCGCAACCGGATCGTTCACGATTACGGCTATGTTGATCTGACGATCGTATACGATACGGTGATCCACGGCATTCCCGAAATGCTTTCTGTTCTCAATACCATCAAGAAACCGACGGAAGATGCCGAATGATTTCCCCTTTCCGCACGGCAATCCTTCCGTTATGACAAGAAAGGAGTCCTCACTATGAAATACGTCTTTATCGTCAACCCCCATGCCGGGGACATGGACCGCACGGACGCCATCCGGCGCGGCGTGGTCGGCCTGCCGGAAGAGGCGGACTGCGAGATCTATCCCACCAGGGCCCCCCGGGACGCCACCGCCTACGTGGGCAAATGGTGCGACGAGCACCCGGGCGAGGAGGTCCGCTTTATCGCCTGCGGCGGCGACGGCACCGTCAACGAGGTGTTTTCCGGCGCGGCCGGGCGGGAGAACGTCAGCGTTACCTGCTTCCCCTGCGGCAGCGGCAACGACTTTGTCAAGGCCTTTGGCGGGGCGGAGAAGTTTGCCTCCGTGGAAAAGCTGCTGCGCGCCCCTACCCGCCCGCTGGACCTGCTGAAGGTGGGCGACCGCTGGGCGGACAACGTGGTCAACTTCGGCTTTGACACCACCGTGGCCATCACCATCAACAAGGAGCGGGAAAAGACCGGCCACGGCAACAAAAACGCCTACACCAAGGGCGTGGTGACCGCCCTGCTGACCGCCATGAAGAACACCTTTACCGTAAAGGCGGACGGCGAGACCCTGAACCCCGGCGGCAAGGCCCTGCTGTGTACCGTGGCCAACGGGCAGTATGTGGGCGGGTCCTTCCGGTGCGCCCCCAAAGCGGAAACCGACGACGGCCTGATCGAGGTGTGCCTCATCAAGCCCATCTCCCGCCTGCGCTTTGTCAAGATCTTAAAGCCCTACACCAACGGCGAGCATCTGGACCGGCCCGATATGCGGGATATCGTGGTCTACCGCCGCGCGAAAAAGGTGGAGGTGGAGGCCCCCGCGGGCTTTGCCTACTCGCTGGACGGCGAGATCATCTATCAATCCCGTTTTACCGTGGAGATCGTCCCCGCCGCCCTGCAATTGGCCGTGCCGGACTGACGTCCCCCCGACGGCAGAAAAACAAACCGCGCCCCGGACGACCTGTGTGTGTCCGGGGCGTTTTGAAAGGGGGATTTGTCGCGCTAATTCGGAATTCGGAATTCGGAATGCGGAATGATATGAACCTGTATCACGCGAATTGCATCATCCTGATTCAGTCATTTCGTTGATTTAATAAGGCTTTCTATTATAATCAAAACGCGTGAGCGTTTTCCGAAATTCCGAATTCCACATTCCGAATTCCGCATTAAATCAGCTCGCTAAACTACAATTTATATCAGCCAACCCCCTGTGCCCTACCGTTCCGCCGTCACGGCCTCCCTCTCCTTTTTCCGCAGTTTCCACCAAAGCGCCGCCGCATCGCCGCCCCGGCGCAGCAGCGTCCAGATCACGGTGACGGAATAGGAGGCCAGCAGCGACAGCAGCAGCGTGGCGAACACCACGGGGAAATCCCGCATGCGGGCAAAGATATTCGGCGGGGTTCGCAGCAGCCAGTCGTAAACGATCAGGTCGAACAGGCAGGACAGCAGATACGCGCCGAAGGAGACCTCCGAGGCGACGGCCAGCAGCGTCCGGGGCGTTTTCCGCCAGCCGGAGGCATCCAGATTCAAAAAGAACACGAACAGCAGCACGCCGCAGGGCAGCAGCAGAAGGCTTTCCCAGTTCTGCCAGGAGCCGGAGATAAACACGCCGCTGCCGCTTTTGTAGAACGCGAAGCTGCCGAAAACGACCAGGCAGAGCAGATACGCCGGCGCGATCAGGCGCTTTTTCAGCCTTACGGGGTACTCCCGCAGCCAGCAGCCGATAAAATAATAGGAGACCGGATAGAGGGAGGCCCAGTACCGGGGGACCAGCATATAGTACCGCTGGCTCAGGGCCGGGTCCGCGAACGCGCCGGGCGTGACCCAGTCAAAGCCGTTGGCCACGGATGGCAGGTGCGCCAGCAGCAGAAAAACCGCCAGCAGCGCCAGCCGCTTCCGTTTGCTTTCCAGCCCCCGCCAGATCAGGTTCAGCAGCGGGATCAGCAGGTACAGCCCCAGGTACATTTCCACATACCAGCCGTAGGTGCTGGCGGTGAAATCCGTCACGCTGAACCAGGAGACCTCCCCCTGGCCGAAGTAGTACCGCTTCATCACCACGCACAGCGCCGCGCACAGCAGGTACACGCCCAGTATTTTATCAATGCCCCGGTAGTGGGCCGCCGTAAAGCCCCGGCCATTCATCAGATAGCCCGTCAGCAGCAGGTACAGCGGAATGCACACCATAAACGAGCAGCGCAGCAGCGTGAGCAGGTACATCCGCCAGCCCTCGCAGGGCTCGGCATAATAGCCGTTGTACAGAAAAAAGTGAACGGAAATAACGCAGAAAAGCGCAGAAAGCCTCGCAAGGTCAAGCGAGGCGTTTCTTTTGCGGATATTCAGTTGAAGCAGGCTTACCATATGGCCTTGCTGTCCACGTCGGCGTTCGCCAGCGCGACAAAGTCGGCCACGCTCATGGAGCCCTGGTCGCCCGCGCCGCGCTTGCGCACGGATACGGTGCCGTCCTCGGCCTCCTTATCGCCCACCACCAGCATATAGGGGATCTTCTGCAGCTGGGCCTCGCGGAGCTTATAGCCCAGCTTTTCGCTGCGGCGGTCGATCTCCGCCCGCAGACCGGCGGCCTCCAGCTGCGCCAGCACCTTCTCACAGGCCTCTTTATGACGGTCCGCCACAGGCAGCAAAATCACCTGACGGGGGGCCAGCCACAGGGGGAACGCCCCGGCAAAGTGCTCGGTCAGCACGCCCAGGAACCGCTCGATGGAGCCGAACACCACCCGGTGGATCATCACGGGCGTGTGCTTTTCGCCGTCCGCGCCGGTGTATTCCAGATTGAAGCGGCCGGGCAGCTGATAGTCCAGCTGGATGGTGCCGCACTGCCAGGTACGGCCCAGGCAATCCTGAATGTGGAAATCCAGCTTGGGGCCGTAGAAGGCGCCGTCGCCCTCGTTGATGATGTAGGTCTTGCCGATGCTGGTGATGGCGTCCGCGAGAGCCGCGGTGGCGATATCCCAGTCCTCCTTGGTGCCGATGTGGTCCTCCGGCATGGTGGAGAGCTCGATGGTATAGGGCAGCTTGAACACGTCGTAGACCTCGTCGATGAGGCTGGCGATGCGCACCACCTCGTCCTTGATCTGCTCGGGAGCCAGCAGGATATGGGCGTCGTCCTGGGTGAAGCAGCGCACGCGGAACAGGCCGTGCAGGGCGCCTGACAACTCGTTGCGGTGCACGCGGCCAAGCTCACGGTAGCGCAGGGGCAGCTCCTTATAGGAGTGGGGCTCCAGATCGTACACAAGGATGGCGCCGGGGCAGTTCATGGGCTTGATGGCGAAATCCTCGTCGTCGATCACCGTGGTGTACATATCGTCGTGATAGTGCTCCCAGTGGCCGGAGGTCTCCCACAGGCTGCGGCGCATGATCTGGGGCGTGGAGATCTCCAGATAGTCCCACTTTTTATGCACCTTCTGCCAGTAATCCACCAGCGTGTTGCGCAGCACCATGCCGTAGGGCAGGAAGAAGGGCATACCGGGGGCCTCGTCCCGCAGGGTGAACAGGCCCAGCTCTTTGCCCAGCTTGCGGTGGTCGCGCTTTTTGGCCTCCTCAATGGCCTCCAGGTAAGCGTCCAGATCCGCCTGCTTGGTAAAGGCGGTGCCGTAGATGCGCTGCAGCATCTTGTTCTTCTCGTCGCCGCGCCAGTAGGCGCCGGTGGCGGAGGTCAGCTTAAAGGCCTTTACGCGGCCGGTGGAGGGGATGTGGGGACCGGCGCACAGCTCCGTGAACTCGCCCTGCTTATAAAAGCTGATGTTCTCGCCCTTGTCGGCGTGCTCCTTCACCAGCTCCACCTTGTAGATCTCGCCTTTTTCCTCATAGTATTTGATGGCCTCCTCCGGGGACATCTCAAAGTGCTCCAGCGGCAGATCCTCCTTGACGATCTTCTTCATCTCCGCTTCCAGCTTTTCCAGATCCTCGGGGGTGAAGGGGGAGGGCACGTCGAAATCGTAGTAGAAGCCCTTGTCGATGGCGGGGCCGATGGCCAGCTTCGCCTCCGGGTACAGGCGCTTGACCGCCTGCGCTAAAATGTGGGAGGCGGTGTGACGGTAGGTGCGGCGGCCGTCCTCGTCGTCAAAGGTGAGGAATTCCACCTCGCAGTCCTCGTTGACGGGGGTGCGCAGGTCCTTCACCTCGCCGTTGATCTTACACACGCACACGGCCTTGTACAGGCCCGCGCCGATGGATTTGGCGATCTCCCCGGCGGTGACGCCGGCCTCAAACTCTCTGTAGTCGTCTCTCAGTTTTACTTTGACCATGATTCCCATTCCTTTCTTGTTCTGCGTAAATGCTTTTGCGGGCGGTCAGTGCCCGCCCCTACAGGTTTCGGGATAAAGAAAAACTTCATCCCAATGTCGTATTGGGATGAAGTAAACATTACTCCACGGTTCCACCCAACTTGCGGTTTTACGCCGCCTGCTTTCGGCCGCCGGTAACGGGGCGGGGCCGGCCTTCCTTACCGCTTGCGCTTTTCGGAAGGCGCTCCGGAGGGGTAGCGTTGGGCTTTCCGCGCCGGGACCTTTCCAGCTGCCGGTCCCTCTCTGGGCGCGCGTCAGAACCCGCCTTCTCCGTCAATGCTTTATCTCTTATATTATATTCAA
>CAMJYF010000086.1 GCA_946409885.1 uncultured Clostridia bacterium
CGAAGGGCTTCAGGACCTTCAGGAACATCTTGGCAAACCAAAACAAAACTCCCATAGTTGATTACCTCCATATCGTTGATTTCTGTTTTTATTATATCACATTTTGGGGCAAAATGCAATAGTATTTACAAAATATTCAAAAATTTCTTTCAAAATTTCATCAATTTCCCGGCAGGGTCTCCGGCTCGCCGTAATCCACGCCAAAGGTTTCCACCGTCACGGATTTCATCACCTGATCCGTCAGGGGCTTGTCGTTGCCGTCCCGTTCCGCGGAGACGACGGCGTCCGCCACGTCCATGCCCTCCAGCACCTTGCCGAAGGAGGCGTACTGGCCGTCCAGCCAGTCGCAGTCCGCCACGCAGATGAAGAACTGGCAGCCGGCGGTATCGAACCCTGCCACCTGGTTGCCTTTTCTGCCCATGGAGATCACGCCCCGGGTGTGGGACAGCTCGTTATCGAACCCGTTGGCGGTAAACTCTCCGGGGATGGTATAGCCGGGGCCGCCGGTGCCGTTGCCGCTGGGGTCGCCGCCCTGGATCATGAACCCGGGGATCACCCGGTGAAAGATGGTGCCGTCATAGAAGCCGGAATTGGCCAGGCTGATAAAGTTTTTCACGGTGTTGGGAGCCACGTCGGGATAGAGCTCCACCTTGATGACGCCGCCGTTTTCCATTTCGATGGTGGCGACGGGGTTGCTGCCGCCGCTGCCGGTCTGTTCGGTATCCTTGTTCTGCCCGTCCGCGCTGCCGGAGGCGTCGGCCGCGTCGCCGTTGTCCACAGCCCCGGCGGGCTGCGTCTCGTTTTCCGTCGTTCCCACCTTTTTGCCGCAGGCGGCGAATACCGCCAGCGCCAGGCACAGCGCCGCGATCAGCGCGATGATTCTTTTCGTCATAGCAGTTTCTCCTTTTTTCGCGGCGGCATTATTCGTCCATCAGTCTGACGAAGTTTTCGCCGTCGATCTTTTCGTGCTCCATCAGGTACTGGGCCAGCGCGTGGAGCTTGTCGATATGCTCGGTAAGGATCGATTCGCAGCGGGTATAGCCGTTCATCACGATGCGGTTGACCTCCTCGTCGATCTCCTTGGCGATCTCCTCGGAGTAGTTGCGCACGGTGCCGTAATCCTTGCCCAGAAATACCTCGTCATGGCCGCTGCCGAAGGTGATGGGGCCAAGGGTCTCGCTCATGCCGTACTTGGTGACCATGTTGCGGGCGATCTCGGAGGCCCGCTGGATGTCATTGGAAGCGCCGGTGGAGATATCGCCGATAATGAGCTTTTCCGCCACGCGGCCGCCCAGCAGGGTGACGATCTCCTCCTCCATCTTCTTTTTGGACATATACATTTTATCCTCGGCGGGCATGTGCATGGTAAAGCCGCCCGCCATGCCGCGGGGGATGATGGACACCTGATGGACCGGGTCCTGCCCGCCCAAAAAGTGCGCTGACACGGCGTGGCCGGCCTCGTGATAGGCGGTCAGGCGCTTGTCGTCGGAGGTGATCTTGTGGGAGCGCTTTTCCGCGCCCACCACCACCTTGAGGGTGGCCTCCTCGATCTCCGCCTTGGTGATGGCCTTCAAACCGCGGCGGGCCGTCAGCAGCGCCGCCTCGTTCAGCAGGTTTTCCAGATCCGCGCCGGTAAAGCCCACGGTGGATTTGCCGATCTCCTCCAAAGAGACGTCCGGCGCCAGGGATTTGTTGCGGGCGTGGACCTTCAGGATCTCCGTGCGGCCCTTGATATCCGGCAGGCCCACCGTCACCTGACGGTCAAAACGGCCGGGACGCAGCAGGGCGGGATCCAGGATATCCGGGCGGTTGGTGGCGGCCAGGACGATGACGCCCTCGTTGGCCACAAAGCCGTCCATTTCCACCAGCATCTGGTTCAGGGTCTGCTCGCGCTCGTCGTGACCGCCGCCCATGCCGGCGCCTCTGTGGCGGCCGACGGCGTCGATCTCGTCGATAAAGATGATGGCGGGGGCGTTTTTCTTGGCCTGATCGAACAGGTCGCGCACTCGGGAGGCGCCTACGCCCACGTACATTTCAAGGAAGTCGGAACCGGAGATGGACAGGAAGGGGGCGTTGGCCTCCCCTGCCACGGCACGGGCCAGCAGCGTTTTACCGGTGCCGGGAGGGCCCACCAGCAGCACACCCTTGGGGATGCGCGCGCCGAGGGCGTTGTACTTTTCGGGGTCTTTGAGGAACTCCACGATCTCCTGCAGTTCCTCTTTTTCCTCGTCGCAGCCCGCCACGTCCGCGAAGGTGGTTTTGCGCTTGTCGTCCTTCAGCATGCGCACGCGGGCCTTGCCAAAGCTCATGGTGCGGTTGTTTTCGCTCATCAGGCTCTGGTTCATGCGGCGCATCATCACGAACATCAGCGCCGCCAGCACGCCGATGCTGATGACCGTGGGCAGCAGGCTTACCAGCCACGAGTTGGAGGAACCGGCGTTGTAGTTGAACTTGACCGGTTCATCCGGATGGGCCTCGTTGTATTTGATCACGTAGGAGTGGATATCGTTGCTGAACAGCGTGATGCTGGGTACGGAATACTTATAGGTCTTATCCGTCTCGCCGCGCTTTTTGTATTCCAGCACGCCGCTGCTGAGGTTCAGACTGTATTCCGAAATCTGGTCGTGGTAGAACATATCCACCACTTCATAATAGGTCAGTTTTTTATCCTTCGCCCCGTTGGAACCGAAGAAAAACGAAATCACCGCGATGAAGATCACGGGCAGAAGCAGCATGGGGAGCAGAGATTTGACTCTGCTGTTTCTTTCGTTATCCAAATTATCCTTCACTCCGTCTTTATTTTGTGTAGACCGATTCTTTCAATACGCCCACAAAGGGAAGGTTGCGGTAGCGCTCGGCATAGTCCAGGCCATAGCCCACAATAAACTCATCCGGCACCTTCAGGCCGCTGTAATCGGCGCAGATATCCACCTCCCGGCGCTCCGGCTTGTCGAACAGAGTGCAGATGCGGATGCTGTTGGGGTTGCGGGCATAAAGCACGTCCATCAGGTAGTTGAGGGTCTTGCCGCTGTCGAGGATATCCTCCACCACCAGCACATCGTACCCGCGGATATCCCGGTCCAGGTCCTTGATGATCCGGACCGTGCCGCTGTTTTTCACGCCGTTGCCGTAAGCGGAAACCGCCATGAAATCGATCTCGCAGGGGACCGTGATCGTGCGCATCAGATCCGCCATAAATACGACGGAACCCTTCAGCACGCTGACCAGCAGCAGATTTCTGCCCCGGTAATCCTCGCTGATCTTTTTCCCAAGGGCGGCCACCGTCTCGCGCAGCTGCTCCTCGGGGAACAGGACAGATTTGATGTCATTCATCATGTTCTTCACACTCCGTTCTTATCATAAGATATTGTTTGGTATATGGATCCGGCAGACGGGAGGCGTCCGCCGTCAGCCCCGCCACAGCGATCAGGCCGTTGTCATCCGCGATCACCGGGACGGCGTCCCGCAGAAAGACGGGGTAGGCGATCTCATTGAAATATTTTTTCAGCGTCTTGGTACAGCCCCGCCGGGGCAGCGCGACCGTATCGCCCGGCAGCCGCCCGCGGACCGTCAGCTCCCTTCCGGTTTTGGCGTAATCCACGCACAGCGCGTTTTCCGGCAAGGGATATTGTATATCCGCAATGCTGAAAATCAACTGAAAACGGCCGAAGCGGACGCGCGTCTCCCCTTCCTCTCGCACGGTAAAAGACCGCGCCGGAAGGGGCCCGTCCTTTGTCTCCCGCAACCGGCAACTGACCCGCTCGCCGTCCGACACAAGAGCGCCGCCCCCGGGCAGCGTGACCGAACAGGGGGCAAAGCCGCCCTCCGCCAGCCGCGCCAGGTGCCGGTACTCGTAATCCCCGCCGGCCTGTTCCGCCAACAGGGCCAGCACGCGGCCCCGCAGGCTTTCCGGTTCCGCCAGCAGCCCGGCGACGGGCAGCGAGCGGGACGCGGGATCGAACAGCTCGTCAAACCGCTCTTTTGCGGCGGACCGCAGATATTCCTCATCCTGCCGCAGCAGCGACAGGCACCGCAGGGCGTTGGCCTCAAAAGCGGGATTGAGGTCCGTCAGAGCCGGGATCACGGTATGCCGGAACCGGTTGCGGGTATAGTCGTCGCAAAGGTTGGTGGAATCGGTGACGAAGGGCACGCCATGCTCCCGGCAGTACCGCTCCGTCTCTGCGCGGGTAAAATCGAAGAGGGGCCGCACCACGTTGCCCCTGACCGGCGGAATGGAGCAAAGGCCCTTCAGCCCCGCCCCGCGGGAGAGGTTCATCAGCAGGGTCTCCACCCGGTCGGTGCCGGTGTGGGCGGTGGCGATCTTGTCGGCCCCAAGGGACCGGAAGATCTCATAACGGACCCGGCGGGCGCACAGCTCCGTACTTTCCCCCGACCGCGCCGCCAGGGCGGGCACGTCCGCCCGGCGGGCGATGAAGGGAACGCCGTTTTCCCGGCAGAAGCGCTCCGTAAAGGCCTCGTCCGCGTCGGCCTCCGCGCCCCGGATGCCGTGGTTGACGTGGACGGCGGTCAGCGTGATCGCCAGCTCCGCCGCGCACTCCCGCAGAAGGGACAGCAGGCACATGGAATCCGCGCCGCCGGATACGCCCACGGCCACCCGGTCGCCCGGGGAAAACATCCCGTACCGGCGGACCGTTGCCAGCAGCTTATCCTTCATCGGTGTTGTTGTGTTCCACGCAGGTATATAACGTAAACTGAGGGTTCCAGGCCATCTTGATGCTGCCCGTGGGGCCGTGGCGGTTTTTCTGCACCAGCAGCTCCGCGGTGTTGACCTCGATCTCCTCGGGGTTTTCCTTTTCGTTCTTGTAGTAATCCTCACGGTAGAGCATGACGACGATATCCGCGTCCTGCTCGATGGAGCCGGATTCACGCAGGTCCGACAGCTGCGGCTTGTGGGACTTGCCCCGCTCCTCGGTGCTTCGGGACAGCTGCGAGCAGACCACCACCGGGATATTCAGGTCCTTGGCCATCAGCTTCAGGCTGCGGGTGATCTCCGACACGTCGTTCACGCGGCTCCCGGACGATTTGGGGGGCTGCATCAGCTGCAGGTAATCGATGAACACGGCCTCCACGTTCTTCAGCCGCTGGCAGCGGGCCTTCATCTCCGATACGGTGATGGTGGAGGTGTCGTCCAGATACAGCTGCACGTTGGCCAGAAAGACGCAGGCGGCGGAAAGGCTCTCCCACTCCTTGGGGGTCAGCTCGCCGGTGCGCATCTTCTGGCTGGGGATGCGGGCCTCCGTGGCGATCACGCGCTGGGCCAGCTGCTCCTTGGACATCTCCAGCGAGAAGAACACCACCTTTTTGCCCGTGCGCACGGCCACGTTGCGGGCCATGTTCATGGCGAAGCTGGTTTTGCCCATGGCGGGACGGGCGCCGATCAGGACCAGGTCGGACCGGTTCAGCCCCGTGCACATCCGGTCGAAATCCGGAAAGCCGGTGGGCAGCCCCTTGTACTGCTCCTTTTCTTCCGAATTGAGCTTGTACAGGGTATCGTAAACGGTGGCCAGCACGTCGCTGAGCTTGGAGGGGCCGCCGGAGGTCCTCCCCTGCCGGATGCCCATGATCTGCTGCTCGGCGGCTTCCAGCACCCTGTCCGCCTCGTCCTCGGGGTTTTCCGCCATATCGATGATCCCGTGGGAGACCTCGATCAGCGTGCGCAGGTAGAACTTGTCCTTGACGATCTTGCAGTAGGATTCGATGTTGGCGGTGGTGGGCACCGCGTTGGCCAGCTGGAACAGGTAGGTCTTGCCGTCCTCGTCGTTGGTGAACACGCCCTCGCGGCGCAGCAGCTCAATGACCAGCACCGGGTCGATGAGGCTTTTGCCGGCGGCGTCGATGGAAAGCATGGCGCTGTAGATCGCCTTGTGCTGGGGCAGATAGAAATACTCCGGCCGCAGCAGCATGGCGACAGAAGGAAAACAGGCGGGATCCAGCAGAATGCCGCCCAGCACGGCCTGCTCCGCCTCTATGGAAAATGATTTTGACGCCGCGGCCTCGCCGTAGCCGTCCGTTGTTTTTACGTCGTTCGCCATCGCAGCGCAGCTCCCGCAGGGGAGCTTACTCCCCCACCATAATGTAGATCAGCGCCGTGATGCCGCTGTAGATCTTCAGCGTGCACTCATAGGTGCCGAAGCTGCGGATATCCTCCGTCACCACGCGCTTTTTGTCGATATCGATGCCGTAATCCTCCTTGATCTTCTCCGCGATCTCCTTGGAGGTGACGGAGCCGAACAGACGGCCGTTGGCCCCCGCTTTGGCGGAGATCCGGATCGTCTTGCCGTTCAGCTCGGCGGCCGCTTTTTCGGCGGCGGCCTTTTCCTGGGCCAGCTGATAGGCCTTGGAAGCCTCGCGGTTCTTCAGCTCGTTCATCGCCGCCGCGTCCGCAAAGGAGGCGATTTTGCGGGGGACGAGGTAGTTCTTCGCGTAACCGTCGGAGACGTTTACCAGCTCGCCCTTTTTGCCCAGGCCTTTTACATCCTGATTCAGTATCACTTTCATTGTATAGCCCTTCCTTTCGGGCGCCGTCTTTCCGGCGGCGTTCCCTATGAATTCTTTTCCAGATACGCGTTGATGGCAGCGCGCAGCTGCTCCGTGGCCTTTTCCGCCGTCTCGCCCGGCAGCTGACAGGCCGCCATGCTCTGGTGACCGCCGCCGCCCAGCCGCTCCATGATCAGCTGCACGTTGACCTTGCCGAAGGAGCGGGCGGAGATATTCACCGCACCGTTGTTTTCATACACCACAAAGGACGCGTCCACGTTTTCGATGTTCAGCAGCTCGTCCGCCGCCTTGGAGCAGAGCAGGCGCATCTCCGGCAGCTGCTCCTCCGCCACGGCGATGCAGTAATTCTTATAGAATTTTGCCGCGGCCATGATCCTGCTGACGCCCACGTTTTCCTCAATGGTGCCGGCAAACAGTTTTTTGACCGCCACCGTATCCGTCTTTCTGTCCCGCAGGAAGGCAGCGGCCTCAAAGGTCCGCACCCCCACCCGCAGCGAAAAGTTTTTGGTATCCAGCAGAATGCCGGACAGCAGCGCCTGCGCCTCCGTCTGGGTCAGCTTGGGCTTGGAGGGGGCGTACTGCACCAGCTCCGTCACCATTTCGCAGGCGGAGGAGGCGTAGGGCTCGTGGAACAGCAGCGCCGCGTTTTCAATGTGGTCCACCGTCATCCGGTGGTGGTCGATGATGACCGTCCGCAGGCCCCGTTCCAGCAAAGCGG
>CAMJYF010000087.1 GCA_946409885.1 uncultured Clostridia bacterium
GGCCGTGGATCTGCCGCTGGTGCTGCACACCCACTCCACCACCGGTCTGGGCTTTATGACGCTGCTGAAGGCGGTGGAAGCCGGGGCGGACGTGATCGACACCGCCATTTCCTGCTTCTCCGGCGGCACGTCCCAGCCCGCCACGGAGACCATGGACTACGTGCTGCGGGAGTACGGCTACAAAACCGGCCTTGATACCAAAAAGCTGAAGCAGATCAACGACTTTTTCAAGCCCTACCGGGCCCAGTGCCTGGAAAGCGGCCTGCTGAACCCGGTGGTGATGGCCACCGCCACCGACGCGCTGACCTATCAGATCCCGGGCGGCATGCTCTCCAACTTAGTGGCCCAGCTCACCGCCCAGGGCAAGCTTGACAAGCTGGACGAGGTGCTTTCCGAGGTGCCCAACGTCCGCAGGGACATGGGCTATCCGCCCCTTGTGACCCCCATGAGCCAGATGGTGGGCGTGCAGGCCACCAGCAACGTGCTGACGGGCCGCTACAAGAACATCTCCAAAGAGATCAAGGCCTACGTCAAGGGCGAGTACGGCCGCGCCCCGGGGGAGATCAGCGAGGAGCTGAAGCAGCTTTGCCTGGGCGGCGAAAAGCCCATTACGGGCCGCTACGCGGATACCCTGCCCCCCGCCGTGGAGGCCGCCCGCAAAGAGCTGGGCGACAAAGCAACCTGCGACGAGGACGTGCTCTCCTATATCGCCTTCCCGCAGCTGGCGGAGCAGTTCTTCGCCGACCGGGAGGAGCGGAGATCCCGCACCTTCGCCTATACCGTGCGGGCCATTGAGGAGGAGAAGAAATGACCGTTTACAACGTACTGGGTGTCTTTGAGGAGATCTACGGCAAGGGCGCCGAAATGAGCCTGTCCCGCGCCGCGCTCATCTCCGTGGTGGGCATCCTCATCGTCTTTCTGATCCTCAGCATTCTGGCCGTCTTCGTCAAGGCCATGGGCTTCGGCTTCGACCGGCTGCACGAGACGCGCCGGGCCCGGATGCTGGCCAACGCGCCCAAGGGAGGCAGCGCTCCCCTGCCGAAACAGCCGCCCCAGGGCGCTCCCCTCCCCGCCGATACCTCCGCCGGCACGCTGAAGCTGACCGGCGTTACCGAGGAGGAGGCGGCGGTGGTGATGGCGGTGGTCAGCCACAACAGCGGCATTCCCCTGAACCGGCTGCGGTTCAACTCCATTACAGCGGTCGAGCAAGACGGAAAGGAAACGAAATGAAATATCAGGTAACCCTCAACGGAAAAATCTATGAGGTGGACGTGACCGAGACCGACGCGGTCATCACCTCCGTCGCCCAGGCGGCCCCCGCCGCTCCCGCGGCCGCCGCCCCCGCCGCCGCGCCCGCTCCCGCCCCCGCGCCCGCGGCGCAATCCGCCGTGGCCGGGGAAAAGATCACCTGCCCCATGCCCGGCAACATCCTGGCCGTAAAGGCCGCCGCCGGGCAGAGCGTAAAGGCCGGGGACGTGCTGTTCATTCTGGAGGCCATGAAGATGGAAAACGAGATCGTCGCCCCCCACGACGGCACGGTGAAGCAGGTGCTTGTGGCCAAGGGCGCCAAGGTGAACACCGACGACGTGCTGGCCGTGATGTAAGGGAGGACGGAACGGAATGACACTGATAACGGAAGTCCTGCGGGGCATCTGGGAAAACTCCGGCTTCGCGCTGCTGGACTGGCGCAACCTGGTGATGATCGGGGTGGCCTTCGCCTTTCTGGTGCTGGCCATCAAATTCAAGTTCGAGCCCCTGCTGCTGGTGCCCATCGCCTTCGGCATTCTGCTGGCCAACATGCCCGGCGCGGACATTATGAAGGACGTGACCGGCGGTCAGCTGGGCGACCTTTCCGGCGCGCTGGCGGTGCCGGGGGCCCACTGGTACGAATCCGGCGTGCTGCGAATACTGTACGTGGGCGTCAAATCCAGTATTTTCCCCTGTCTTATCTTTATGGGCGTGGGGGCCATGACGGATTTCGGCCCGCTGCTGTCCAACCCCGTCTCGCTGATATTGGGCGCGGCGGCGCAGCTGGGCATCTACGTGGCGTTCATTATCGCCATTCTGCTGGGCTTTACCCCGTCGGAGGCGGCCTCCATCGCCATCATCGGCGGCGCGGACGGCCCCACGGCCATTTTCACCGCGTCCAAGCTGGCCTCTCACCTGCTGGCGCCCATCGCGCTGGCGGCCTATTCCTATATGGCCCTGATCCCCATCATCCAGCCGCCCATCATGAAGCTGCTGACCACCGAAAAAGAGCGCCAGGTGAAAATGACCCAGCTGCGCAAGGTCTCCAAAACGGAAAAGATCATCTTCCCCGTGGTGGTGCTGGTGCTGGTGGCGTTTCTGCTGCCAAGCGTGGTGCCGCTGCTGGGCATGCTGATGTTGGGCAACCTGTTCCGGGAATGCGGCGTGGTCGACAGGCTTTCCGACACCGCCCAGAACGCTTTGATGAACGTGATCACCATTCTGCTGGGCGTGTGCGTGGGCGCCACGGCCAACGGGCAGGATTTCATCCAGTGGCGCACCATCAAGATCGTCATCCTGGGCCTGGTGGCCTTTATGTTCTCCACCGCCGGCGGCGTGCTGATCGGCAAGGTGCTGTACGTCGTCACCAAGGGGAAGATCAACCCCCTCATCGGCGCGGCGGGCGTTTCCGCCGTTCCCATGGCGGCGCGGGTGGCCCAGAACGAGGGCCGCAAGTACAACCCCACCAACTTTTTGCTGATGCACGCCATGGGCCCCAACGTGGCCGGCGTGATCGGCTCCGCCGTAGCTGCGGGCTTTTTGCTGATTATGTTCCAGTAAAAAAACACAGTGTTTTAAAACACCGCCTCTCTTTTGCGGGAGAAGCGGCGTTTTTTTTGGTTCATCACGGATAATTGTGGGATTTGAGGTGAACAAATTGTGGTTTGGCGAGCTGTCGTAGCACGGCGCATTGCGCCGTCTATCGGGGGTGAAACATTATATTGCAACACAGGGAATATTGTTTTCGCCTGGAAAGACGGCGTAATACGCCGTGCTACGTGAAGATCCCGCCAAATCCGTATTGCTCTATCCCTACAGCTGCCCGTAAAATTTTTCTTGCGTCCGCCGGGGTGACGGCGCCGTCGGCGTCCACGTCCGCCAATATCACGGCTGTCGCCGTAAAGCTCTCCAGCCCCACGGCCTGCCGCAGGGTCAGGCGGGCGTCCGCGGGGGTGACGGTCCCGTCCAGATCCACGTCGCCGTAGCGGTAGCTGAAGCTCTCGCTTTGCAGGTCCGGGTGACAGCGGGAACAGGGCGAATACCCCAATTGGCTCATCTCCGTCACTGTCAGGGTCATCTCCATCCGGTTTTTGGCGCTCATGGAGGCGGCGGAGGGACAGGCGGGCAGATGGTACTTTTTGGTGTTGCGGTTGACCACAAAGGTCACCGGCGCCGATACCGTATAGACGCGCCACTCCTGCGCTTCTTGGGCCAGGGCGCTTTTTCCGGTGGCGTAATCGATGGCAATGCCCGGCTGCACGTTGTAACAGAACACGCAAAAGCGGACGCCCGCGCCGCCGTCCTCCATGGAAAGCGCCTCCATCAGCACGCCCCGGGCCACCAGATCGTCGCCCACAAAGACCGGCGTGACGCGGTACAGCACGTGGTTGCCGGTTCGTTTGACGTACTCCGTCACCCTGTTCTCAAAGGGCTGCATCCCCTCCACGTTCATATACACCGTGCCGGTGATGAGATTGCGCCGGTTGGCGTTCTCCCCCGCCAGCTGAAAGCCGATCAGGTGGCAGCGGTTGTACAGGTACCGCCCCGGCACGATCAGGTATTTCACGTTGATCCAGCCCGTGGGCGTCACGGAGCTGAGGGGTTCCCGCCCTTCCGTGGGCATCAGGTCCGTGCCCACGCAGGCAAAGGCCGCGCCGCAGCGGCCGAGGGCGTCCAGCTCACTGTAGCGCTCAAAGGAGGAAACGGTATAGTCCTCCGCCGTAAATTCCGGCACGTTGCCGTTGACCTCCGCAAAAGGCGCGCCCGCGTAGGCCGCGACGGAGGACCAGGCAAACGCAAAAGCCTCCGCCGGAAACGAAGCCAAGAGAGAGACGCACAATACCAGCGAAAGAAACAGAGAAATCAGTTTTTGCGTCATATGATACATAGGTAATCGAGATGTTACCGGCTAAGCGAAAACCTGCCCCATGAGGGTAGCGCGGCTGCCCACAGCCGCTCCGGCGCAAGCCGGCTTATTGCGATAGTAGCATTAAAGGCATACAATTTACCCGATTGGTTTGTTTTATAATATTGTTTGTGTTACGAACCGCCTACGGCGGAGCGGCTGTGGGCAGCCGCGCTACCAATATGGGCAAGCCGCAGGCGTATAATATAGCGCGGATCATTGCTCCGCGCTACATGGCCCCGCCAAACCTTAATTCATCTACTGCGTCACCCGCAGGGTCTGCTCCCCGCCGTCGGTGGGCACGATGAAGGAAAAGGCGCAGGCGCCGTCGGGCCCGGCCATTACGCCGTAACCGTCGTACCCGTGGACGGAGGCGATCTCATACGCCGTCCACTGGCCGTCCCGCAGGATCTCAATACGGGGCGTTTTCAGGGAGGTAAAGCCCGTCACCGTTACGGCCACGTTGTTGCGGCCGCCGGTCATGGTGAACTCCGCCCGGTTGCCGTCGCACTTCACCACGGGCAGCAGCGCGTCGGGCGCCACGGTCCCCCGCGCCGCCGTCAGGGTAACGGGGTGAAGGGCGCTGTCCTCCCGGACGGCCCGCACGTTGGCGTCGTCCGTTTCGCGGCCCGTGCCCCAGGGCAGCAGCACCAGATTCAGCTCGATCAGGTCGCCCTTTTTAAAGGAGATGCGGCCCGCGTCCAGCGTCAGGCTGCCGGAGGTGGCGCCTGTCCCCGGGTTCTCCCGGTAGGCCAAGGGCACGGCCAGGGGCTTGCCGCCGCAGACGACGCGGCTGTCCTTCACGATCAGGCCGAAGCCGCTGCCGAAGTTTTCGTCTATATAATGGGCGGTGTCCTCCGTCACGTCAAAAAAGCTGAAATAGGGGCAGTCGGTTCCCAGCGTATGATACACGGGCTTTTCGCCGCTCAGCACGGGGGCGGCGACGGGGGCGTTGCTTTCATCCAGCCAGCCCGTCTGGCGGTAGCTGACAAAGCGGCCGTCAAAATAGAACAGATCGAAATCCCGGCGGAAATCCGTATAGGTCACGTTGTCCGTAAAATGGACCTTCAAAGTATAATACGTGCGGTTCTCGTCGGTCTGGGGCATTTCCACATGGCGCAGGGAGTAGGTGTACCTGCCCGCGTCGTCGGTGTAATAGTCGGTCACGTCCGCGTAAACGGGGCCGCAGGAGGCGATCTCGCTGCCGGCGAACTCGCTGAGCTGTTCCTTGCCGGTCAGGGTTTTATGCGTCATGAATTTCAGGATGCCCACGGAGTTGAACTGGGGCTGGGAGGACCACATCACGCCGCTGCGGCCACGGAAATCCGGCAGGGTCCACCCGTCCCGGGAAGAGACGAAATAGGGCGCGATGCAGTTGGATTCCGTCACGCCGGTGGAAAGGTGGTAGTAGGAGGTGTGGAACTCGATGGAGGACAGCTGCTTCAGCGGGAATTTGCCCCAGTTCTGGTACAGGTTCAGCAGCGTGAAGTCCACGCTTCCGGCGGGCGACGCCAGCGGGAAAAAGCTGTCCCCGTACTGGTAATCCCTGGGGCTGTAGAAGGGCTCGCCCCCGTCCCCCTGAAAGTTCTTGCACACCTCCACGTCCACGGGCAGCAAAGCGCCGCCGCCGTCCAGCAGCGCGGCGGCCTCCAGACAGCCGTTGTCCCCGTTGGCCCGGAAGTACACCTGACGGCCCTCCCCGCCGTTTTCCACGGTAAGGGGCACGGCAAAGCGCAGGTCGGGGGAACGGTAGGCCTCGTTGAAGCCGGTGCCGTCCATGCGCAGCAGGTAGCAGCCCCGCAGCGCCTCATAGCCCAGATACCGGGCGTGGGCGTTGTTCTTCCCCACCGTAACGGCAAGGGGGTTGCGCTCCTCTTCCGCCGCGCGGGCCACGCCGGTAAAGTCATGGGTATCGTCCGTATACACCCGGCAGCCGAAGGTGACGGCGTTCAGGTCATAGCCGCCGTTCTCCTCGTTGTCGTTCAGGCCCGTGCCGGGGGTAAAGGGCGCGTACTGGGTGATCACGTACTCCGCCCCCCGCTTTTCCACACAGAGGCGGCCGCCGGAACCGTCGGCGGGCAGGATGAAGCCCACCACGCCCGCGTTTTTGATATCAAAGGCGGCGTATTCCACCGTGTCGGCGTCGGCCTCCGGCCTGCTGTGGGTCCCCCGGGCGTCTTTGACGACCATCGACGCCACTTTGACGGCGGGGATGCGGATCTCCCCGCCGAAGTCCCTCACCGCCGTGGTGGGGACGGAGGACAACAACGAATACTGGATGTGGAGCTTGTCCCCGTACAGGTGGAAGACCTTATCCACCCAAAAGCCGTTCTGTTCCAGATCCCGCAGGTGGCATTCGTAGTAGTACCCGCCCAGGCGGATGGTGTTGACGCGGCCCGTGCTTTCGGAGACTTCAAAGTAACGGCGGTTGCCGCTGCCGTCCGTATAAAAGGACTCAAAGGTGTTGGCGGCGTACACTTTGCCCGCGGGCGACGCCAGCGTGGCGGTCTTCACCCTGCCGGTCAGCCGGTGGGTCAGCGTCATATGGGCGTTGCTCATGCGGTAGGCAGAGCGGGCAGAATCGGTATACACCGCCTGGGCGGCGTTTTTCACGCGCCAGGCGTATTCCACCGTGTCGGCCATGTCGGTGGCCTCCCTGTCAAGCAGCGTCATGGGCGCGTTCCCCTTTACCATGGTGTCGACCGGCGTTCCGGCGGACCAGTGGAACATGGCCGCCAGGAACTGGATGAAGGACATAAAAACGATCAGTACCCTGTGTAAAAACGTCATAGCGGTTACCTCCTGCCGTGATACCGCCATTGTACCACACCAGGATACATTTGTCGAGAGAAAACGGCGCTTTTTTACGGCGCGGGCAAAAACAGTCGTTGCGAACAGCGCGGCAGATCATGGGGACAGTATAGCAGAAACGCCCCACCCGTGCGTCCGGTTTGCGGCGAAAAACCAAATTGTTTACAATTTGTTCACAAATACCGCAGCACGCACCCCGTAGCACGCTGCCTCAGCAGCGTCTCAAACGCACCCCGCAGCACGCTGCCTCAGCAGCGTCACCAACAGACC
>CAMJYF010000088.1 GCA_946409885.1 uncultured Clostridia bacterium
CTGCTGGTGATCTGGTAGTAACCGGAAATGGTACCGCTGGTGGGCAGGTTGTTCAGACCGGTCACAGCCGCATCAGCCATTACGACAGATACGGGCGTAATGCCGATCGCAAGAACCGAAAGACACATCGCCAGCGTGAGAGCCACCGACAGGATCTTGCGAACGGACGCATGGCGCACAAACAGGGCCTTGCGTGTTGTTTGCATAATCATTCCTCCTAAAAAGATTCATATAGTCGAATTGGGCGCAATTCACCCGAGACCTATACGTTTCTTATTTTACACATATTTTTTTCTTTCAGCAATTGTCAATAGTTACAAATTTTGTTTATTTAATTGTCTATTCCTCACAATCTATTATTCTGAACGCCGTTCATTTTCATGCCGTTCACCAAACCGCAACAATATTGCAATATTCCTTCCGCCGCCGCGTTTTCAAACCGCGCCGGGCCGTCCGCGGACCGCCGCCGGTTTTTATCTCACGGAGCATTACAGTATTGACAAATCTCATAATTTAATGTATTTTATATTATAGCAATTCACCGGCACGTACCTGTCATACGGCATCGGTCAGCGCGGAACGGTTTGCAAGGGGGACGATGAGAATGACGGATACGAAAAAACAAAGCGGATTGCCCACCCGGTGCGCGTTGCGGGGAAGGCTGCGTTACGCGGATTTTCTTGCGGCAGGCGTGCTTGTCGTTTTCGCGTTCCTCCTGTTCGATTCCATCCGGTACAGCGTGCACCTGCCGGACGAATGCGCGTATCTGACCCTGACGCAACGGCTGATGCAGGGCGACCGGATGATTACGGATGAGTGGCATTTCACCCAGTTCACCGCGCTGTTCCAGTACCTGCCCTTCCGCTGCTTTCTGGCGCTGACCGGCGGTACGGAAGGGATCATTCTGGCCTTCCGGCGTCTTTTTGTGGCGGTGGAGCTGCTCTTTTTCTGCTATCTTTACCGCGCCTTCCGGCAGTACGGGGCGTGGGCGGTGTTGTGCGCCGCGGTGTTCACCGGCTACAACGCCTTTGGTTTTTTAACGCTCAATTATTATTTCATGGGGTACGCGGCGCTGGTGTTCGTGCTGACGGAGCTGCTGATCCGGCAGGAAAAACGGCCGCTCCCTCTGTTTTTTATCGGTTTTGTGTTTGCCTGCTCGGTGCTCATGCAGCCCGTGGCCGCGCTCTTCTACTTCGCCTTTTCCGTGTGCGTCCTGCTCCGCCTGCTGGGCAAAAAGAGGGGGAAAGACCTGTTCTCCTCGGCCGCGCTGACGCCGGAGCCCCGATTATGGCTGTTTCTGACCGCCGGGATCCTCTTGTGCGCCGCCATCTTCCTGACAATATTGCTGGCGGGCGTCGACCTCCGTTTCTTCTTTCAGAATTTCGCCGCCATGTTCGGCGACAGCGAGTACGATCTGTCCGACCCGGACAACTGGATGCGGTCCGGGAAGATCAAGGTCTTTTTCGACCTTTACGGGGTCATGTTCCCGGCGGCCTCCTGGGGCGCTGTCCTGCTGGCCGCCGTCTTCCGGAAGCAGGCGCTGCGGTACCGGCGGGTGCTGTTTCCGGTCTGCCTGGGCATTTCCGTGGCCGCGCTGCTCTCCGTTTTCTTCATTCGCGCGGACCTGCGGATCTACGCGCTGCTGCTGGCGAGGCCCTTCTTTATCGCCAACATCGGGCTGGTCTGTTATGTTTTTACCAAAGAAAACAACAGGCGGCTGTTCGCCTTCTGGCTGGCCGGCGTGCTGTCCCTCGTCGATGACAAAGACGACATCTCCACCCTTGCCGCCGTCCCCTCCGTTCCGCTGTTCGCCGACGCGGTGCGCGAAATCAACGCGGAACGCAAGGCGGCCCCCGCCAATCAAGCAGCCCGGCTGTCCTGCGCCTCCGTGCTTGCGGCGCTGGCGGTGTTTGTGGCGGCGGAAGCCTGGCACTACAGCCTTGTCCGGATCAATCACTACGAGGAATACTGCAACGTGGATCCCTCCGCCAGCCTGACGGAGACCCTGACGGCGGGGCCGATGCGCGGTCTGCGGACGATCCCGGAGATCAGCGAAAAATACCACGCCGCCCTGCGGGACATGGACCTTGTGAAGCAGCTGCCGGAGGGACCGTTTTACGTGGAAGGGGAATGCCCCTGGTACTATCTGTACGTGGGCCGTCCCTACGGCGTCTACTCCACCTACTACGTACCGGCGGACAGCCCCGGCCGGGTGCTTCAGTACTGGGAGATGCATCCCGATAAATTGCCCGCCTGCATCTATATTCCTTTTTTTAACGTATTTGACTACCGGACGGACCATGCGCTGGCCGAGGAAAAGCTCCGGTATTTCGAAACGATCTGCGAATTTGAGAAAACGGACGGCGAGGCCGGCTATATCCTGCGCGTCCTTTCCTGGAAGCTGCCCCCTTCCGCGTCAGCCCCGGCCGGCTGACGGCAGAAACACACCCGGCGTTTCGCTTCTGCTTCCGGCAGACGGAAACCATCTGGATGATCGCAGAAATATACGGGAGGGAAACCATAGATGAACGTTTTACTGATCAATCCCTCCGTGGGATATTACACCAGAACCATGACCACGCCGCTGGGGCTGCTCTCCATCGGCACCTACCTGAAGCAGTACGGCCATCGGGTCAGGCTTTACGACCGGTGCGTGGAGCGCGTGAAGCTGGACGCGGTGATGAAGGAGTTCCGCCCCGATATCGCGGGGATCTCCGTCATGTCCTCCCGGGGGTTAAAGGACGCCATCGCCATTTCAAAGGAGATGAAGGCCCGCGGCATGACGGTGGTATGGGGCGGGCAGCTGCCCTCCATGCAGACGGAGCTGGTCATCCCCAACGACTACGTGGATATCGTCTCCTTCGGCGAGGGGGAGGAAACGTGGAAGGAGCTGCTGGACCGTCTCTCCGACGGGGGGGACCTTTCCGGCGTGCTGGGCGTCGTCTACAAAAAGGACGGCGAGGTGATCCGCAATCCCTGCCGTCCCTTTACCGACCTGGCGACGCTGCCGGACCTGGACTGGTCCTTTATCGACGTGCGCAAATACATGCAGCACTATCTGGGCTACAAAAAGATGATGTACCTCTACTCCTCCAAGGGCTGCCCGGGCCACTGCGCCTTCTGCCAGAACGTGGTGTTCCACAAAAGCACCCACCGCAAGCGTCCCAACGATACGGTCGTCAAAGAGATCAGATATCTGATGGAGAACTACGGCCTGGACAGCGTCTATTTTTCCGACGAGCTGTGGTGCACCAGGCGGTCCGACGTGCAGGAATTCTGCCGCCTCATCAAAGAGCAGCAGCTTCCCCTGCACTGGGGCGTGGACACCCGTATCGGCGTGCTGAACGAGGAGGACTACCGGATGATGTACGACGCGGGCTGCCGCTGGGTGTTCTTCGGCATCGAAAGCGGCTCCCGGGAAATGCAGAAGCGGATCCACAAAAACATCAACTATGACAAGATAAAACCCACGGTGGAGCTGCTGAACAGGATCGGCTACACCACGATCGGCTCCTTCATCGTCGGCCTGCCGGACGAGACGGAGGAGCAGCTGCGCGACACCACCAGAATGATCAACGAGCTGCCCTTCGGGCTCACGCCGCTGTTCCACTACACGCCCCTGCCCGGGACGGAGCTGTACCGCTACCTGGTGGAGCAGGGGAAATACCGCGAGCCCAACAGCCTGGAGGAGCTCTCCCGCGACATCGCCACGGAAAGCCTGGGCACCAACTACTCCCGCGTGCCGGACAGGGACCTGAAGGTGATCAAGAACTGGTATATCTGGAAGAGCTTTACCAACAAAAACGCCATCAACAACGCCAAGCCGTTTGAATTCGCGAAGGAAACGATCCTCAGCGGGCTGAGCACCATCTCCATGAAGGGGATCGCCAGCTTCTTCGTCAACGGCTTCGCGGCGCTTCACGAATTCCTGTACGTATTCCATTACGCGCATATGTTCCCGCGGATCAAAGAAAAATACGGGCTGCGTTAAACCAGAAAGCTGCTATGAAAACAACTGACGCGCCGGACCGCCGTTCCGGATGCGGTTTCGACCGGATCGTTTTCGCGGTCGGCTCCGACGATCAAAAAAGAATCCTGCAGAACCTGCTGTCCTCCGCCCTGCGGCGCTGCGGCGCGGAGGTGCGCATCGTGCCCGACGGGGAGAACGGCCGAAGGCTCGGCTCCGGCGGCGCCGTGCTGCGGATCCTGCGGGAGCTGGCCGCGGAAGGCGGCCTGACCGGCAGCAAAACCCTGCTGATCAACTGCGGCGGGGAAGGCCGCAGGACCGCCAATTTCTCCTTCTGCTCCAAAGCGCTGATCCCCGCCGGGATCGACGGCAATGGGGACAGCGTCACCTGTTTTTCCCATATCCTGCAAAACGCGTCGCTGCTGTCCGGGAGAATGGCGCCGGGCGTCCTGCTGTGCTGCATCGATATCCCGCTCGATATGTCGGCGTTTACAGGGACGCTTTTGGCGGACACGTCCTTCTGCGTGGAAGCGCCTGTCGCGGCAGGGTCGCGGCACGGCGTGATGGTCGCGGACCCAAACGGCCTCCTTTCGGCCTATTATCAGAAAGCGCCGGAGGAGACGCTGCTTGCCTGCGCGGCCGACAGCCGCGGGAACGTCGCGCTGGAGGCGGGCTGGACCTACTTTTCCGCCGATACCGCCGCGGCATTGGCGGCGGCCGCCGCCGATTATACGGCGCGGAACGGCGCCCTTCCCTTCTCGAATCTGTATGAGGACGTGATGCCGCTCTTTGCCCCGCAGACGGACCGCGCGTTTCACCTGCGGACGGATACGACCGGATTGCGGCGGTTTCTCGCTTCCCGCCTGCCGGCCGGAGCCATGCGGGTATGCACGCTGCGGCAGCCGTTCCTGCATTTCGGGACGCTCTTTGAGATCCTGAGGAACAATACGGCCGCCGCCCCGGAAAAACGGCAGATTTTCAGCAGCACGGTCGGCGTGCAGGTGTCCGTGGGGGAAGAGACCCTGCTGGACCACGCCCGGATCGGCGGGCTGGCCTGCGTGGGGAGCCGCTGTCTGATCAGCGATATCGACCTGTGGGACGTCGCCGTCCCGGACGGGACTGCGGTATTCGGCCTTCGCCTGAAGGACGGCCGTTTCGTATCCGTGGTCTCCGGGATCGGCTCCGACCCGCGGGACGCCGCGCGAACGGCAGACACGTTGTGGGATACCGCCCTGTTTTATCCGGCGGAATCCTTTACCGAATCGTATGCGCTTTATACGCGCCCGCCGCACGGGGCGGCCGTAATGTCTCTCCCCGAATGCCTGTCGAAGGCGGACCCGATCTCCTTTATCGAATGGCGTCACTACCTGGAGGACCTGCTGGAATCCGGTCAAACGTCGGATCCCCGCTACGCCGCCTGGCGGGACCGGCTGCTCGCCTCCTACTACGACGGGCGCGCCCCGATGAAACGGCTGGCGTGCGTGAAAAACGCCGCGGAGATCCGTCTGCCGGTCCGCGTCAACTTTTCCGGCACGTGGACGGACTGCATGCCCTACTGCATTGAAAACGGCGGCGCGGTGGTCAACGCGGCCGTCACAGTGGACGGCGCGTACCCCATCTCGATCAGCGCCCGGCAGATCCCGGAAAAGCGGATCGAATTCTGCAACGGGGAAAACCCGACCCGCATCGCGGTATACGATCCCCTTTCCGCCGTCGCGGATTACACGGAATTCGGATTGCACCACGCCGTTTTTCAGGCGATGGGGGTGGACGGGCGGACGGAGATCGCGGACGGGCTGCGGCTTACCGTGCAGGTGGCCGGGTTGGCGATGGGCTCGGGCCTCGGCATCAGCAGCATCCTGCTGTACGGCTGTTTTGCCGTGCTGGCGGACTTGTTCGGTCTGACGTTTTCCGAAGCGGAGCTTCTGACAAAGGCGTTCATCGCGGAGCAGCTGATGCGCACCGGCGGCGGCTGGCAGGACCAGGGCGGCGTGATCGGCAGCGGGATCAAAGTGGTCTCCTCGCCGGCAGGGCTGCCCCAGAGGATTTCCGTAACCCCCGCCGAAACCGCGCCGGGGTTCCTGCGCCGCCTCTCCGATCGGATGGTGCTGATCCCCACCGGGCGGCGGCACTTCGGCAGGTTTATCGTCGCGGACGTGATGAACCGCTATCTTTCCGGCGAAAACCGCGCCGCCCTGCGCGAGATAGAGACGCTCAACCGGCCGCTGCTGCAAAGCGTCGGCGCGGGCGACCTTTCCCTCTTCGCCGAAACGGTCAACGCCCACAGCGAATGCCTGACGCGCCTTTCCCCCCTGATCTACAGCGAAGCGCTGCTTTCCCTACGGCAGGAGGTCATGCGTTATGCGGACGCCTGCTGCATCTGCGGCGCCGGCGGCGGCGGCTACCTGTGGGCGCTGCGAAAAGAAAATGTTTCACAAAAAACCATTTCACATGCGTTACAGACAAAAATCACTCTTGTTGAAATTTGCTGATGATTCTGACTGTTTTCGTTGAGTTTAGACACAAGAGATAAGGTGTTTTATGCGGAATTTTTATTTAGTTCAAGCAGGTTGTTTATACGGCGATACCTATTACTTACCATACGCAGTTGGCATGCTTGCAGCTTTTGCTTTGGAAGACAGCACTCTGAAACAGAAGTACACGCTCGGCAGAATCATTTATTCGCTGGAAGACATTGATGCCGCGATAGGCACCATGGAGGAACCCACCTTGGTCGGCTTTTCCAATTCAATTTGGAACTATCAGTACAATCTTGAATTTGCGAAAAAGCTAAAAAAAATCTACCCGGATTGCATTATTGAATTCGGTGGCCATCATGTACCGCCGGATACCTCGTATCTTGAACGTTACCCGTTTATTGACGTTCTGATTCACGGAAAAGGCGAAGAGGCTTTTCGCGACGTGCTTTTGGCCGCCTGCGGCGAATTGAATTATTCAGACATACCGAACATCTCTTTCCGCGATGATTCCGGAACGCCGACGAAAAATGCAGTACGAGTCCTTCACAGATGTGAATACCCTTCGCCTTATCTGACTGGCATTTTCAACAAAATTCTGGAAGAAGGCAAATATCCGTTTTCCTGCGTTCTGGAAACAAACCGCGGTTGCCCCTATAACTGCAGCTATTGCGATTGGGGTGAGCTCAATTCACACGTGCGGTTGTTTCCATTGGAACGGGTATATGCTGAGCTTGAGTGGATGGCCCAAAACAGAATGGAGTTTGTATATCTGGTAGACGCCAATTT
>CAMJYF010000089.1 GCA_946409885.1 uncultured Clostridia bacterium
TCAGGCGAAGCCGCCTAACTCAGCGCCGCAGGCGCGCCTAACTTCATCTCGACAATCCATTTTTGTCGTGACGTTATTTTCTGCTGTGGGCGCGGCCGTTGATCAAGGCGACGGTATAGCGCAGTCCCTCGCCGTCGGCGGAGAGGGTGATGGTTTCTCCCGGGGCCGCCGCGACGCATTCCGCGGCAAAGCCGGTTTCCCGGTACCGGTCGGATCCGTCCTTTTCCCATGGCTCGTGGAAGGCGATCCGGCAGACGGTGAAATACGGGCGGGCCGTCTCCGTTTCCACCGGCGGCAGGGACAGACACAGCCGCCCCGCAAAGGGGTCGATCCGGTCAAAGGTTTTGGGGCGCGGCATATATCTCTCCTGCCGCTGCTCCCCATGGCCGTAACAGATCACGTTCGTTTCAAACCCGGGGAAGGAGGTGATTTTGGTGGTATCCACCGGCGTGAAGGAATAGACCTCATAATCCGCGGCCGGAGGCGCGCGGTCGATCATCTGCCGCAATTCGTTTTCCGGACAGGCGGAAAGGTCCCTTTCGGACGCGATCACCACCAGCTTTTCCTGGGTCAGATGCCGCGGTTTTTCCAGCAGCGCGTTCGCCGCCCAGCCCGCCAGCCACAAAACGCACAGCGCCAGCGCGGCGCAAGCGGCCCGTTGGCCGAATCGGCGGCTGCGCAGCGTATACAGGGAGCGTTTGCGCTTTACCGCGTGCGCCGTCACGGCGATCCCCATGGCCAGATACGCGCAGGCCAGCGCGGCCGTAACGCCGATCGTCAGCGCCGTGGGACCCAGCGTGTATCTGTTCCCGTTGTCGTAAAAGGCGGAAAGGCGGCCCGTGAGCAGCTCCCCGTAAAACACCGTGATTTTTATGCTGAAAACGGAGGCCGCCAGCAGATATACCGTGGCGATCACCGGCAGCGCCCGGTAGCTTCGCAGGTACGATACCGCCAGCGCCAGCAGGCACACACAAACCACGGGCGTACCGATATCATACAGATACGGTTCATCAAAAAGGATGAGAAACGCATAGAACCCAAAGAACGAAACCGGCGCCAGCAGGCCGAGAAAGAGAAGATGGAAGAGCGCGTCGAACACCCAAAAGGAGCGGTGCAGCGCCGAAAGCTGCTCGCCGACGGTTTCCGCGGTCTCGCCCATATCCGCGTTGGCCTTTTCCCGCGCCGCCGCCGGGTCAAAGCCCCGCTCCTCATACAGCGCCGCCCTGCACAGCAGGTGGTCGTTCAGCTCGTCGGAGAGCGCCTGCCGCGTCCGCTTTTGCCGGATGCCCGCCAGAACGGCGGCAACGTAATCCTTCATGGCGGCCCTCCTACGCTTCGGCGCAGTTCAGCACCCTGGCGACGGCCTCCGCGTAGACCTGCCACTCTTCCTTTTTCTCCGCCAGCAGCTTTTGGCCCTTTTTGGTGATGTGGTAGTATTTGCGTTTGCGGCCGTCGTGCTCCTCCCAGTAGGCCTCCAGAAAGCGCTCCGCCTCCAGCGCGTGCAGTACGGGGTATAAGGTGCCCTCGTTCATGCTGAATACCGTTTCGCTGCGCAGCTCCAGCTCCCGGATAATCATATAACCGTACAGATCCTTCTGCGACAGCACACTGAGGACCAGCATGGCGCTGGTACCTTTGACCAGCTCTCTGCTGAGTTTCATGGAACAACTCCCCTTTCACAAAAAAATAAATACCTTGTAATACGATGCATATATATCGTATCACAAGGTATTTGTTCTGTCAACCCTTTTCTTGCCCCGCGACAAAAGCCGCCCGGAATGGACCCTTACGCCTGTTCCGCCGCGCGGCGCTGCCGGTGGTATCTGGCCGCCAGCAAAAAGGGGATCACCGACAGCAGGATGACGGCCGCACCAACGATAAACACGCTGCCGTTGGGCACATATTCCGTCAGGCCGCTTTCGGCGTTGACAAAGGTCTCGCCGCCGGTCTTTACCACGGCCTGCCCGATCAGAGAGCCGCCGATCATGGGGATCAGCACGAAAAACAGGATCCAGATGCCCTCAAACTGGCCCTTGGCGTCCGCCGGGTACAGCTGCTTGGTCCACACCTTGGTGGTCTGCAGAATGCCCACGTAGCCTACGCCCACCACAAAGATGCCCAGCCACAGGACGGGGTGGAAGATCTGCCGCGGATCCACGTTTTCCGCCTTCACGGGGAACAGGATCAGCAGCCCGGCGATATTGACGGCAATGGACGCCAGCGCGATGATCGGATGCTTGTTTTTGTTGATCAGCACGCCGATGGGGATGGCGGTGAGCATGGCCAGCACCAGCGGAACGGCCTCGATGACGCCCATCATATCCGCCGTATAGCCCAGGTAGTAGATCAGGTAGTTGCCGATATAGGCAAAATAGACGTTGAAGCCGATGAAGAAGACGGCTACGCCCACGTTGACCCACACCAGCTCCTTCAGCGCGAAGAACTTTCTGAAATTGAATACGCTGAGGAACTGCCTCCAGAAGGAGCCGCGCACCGAAGGGGCCACGTCGTCCTTTTTGTTGAGAGCGAAAAGGGAGATCACGCCGAACACGATGACGAATACGCCCATAACGACGAACAGCCGCATATAGTCGTCGTTTTCCCCCACCAGCAGGCCGCCTACCACGGTGCCCAGAATGGTGCCCAGCACCGGCTGCGTGGCCAGCGCCGCGCCGATCTGCCCCCGGTTGCGGTCCGTCATGATGTCGTTGGTCCAGGTGTTGAAGCCCGCGTCGTTGCCCATGGAGCCGAAAAAGCTCATCACCGTATCCGCCAGCACCACGCTTGCCGCCATCAGCAGATACAGCTCTCTGCTGATAAACTGCGTCAGGCCGAAGGCGATAGTGAAAACGCCCCACAGAATGTAGCCCCAGGCAATAAAGCTGCGGCGGCGGCCCGTACGGTCCGCCCAGGTGCCGAAAAAGAAGGTGGCAAAGGTGGTGGCCGCCGCGGAACAGATCAGCATACCCGTGATAATGGAGGGATCCTTGCCGATTTTGGCGTAAACAAAGGTGTTGAACCACTGGTTTTCCATGTTCCAGCAGATCTGCCCTGCCAGCCCCAGCCCCCACACGAGCAGCCACGCCCGGAAGCCGGTTCTTTGCGCTTTTGTTGCTGCGCTTTGCATAAAAACGCCTCCCTGTTTTGTTGCTGAAAATACTATACCTCTTTTGCAATAAAAATACAATCCTTTTGAAAAAACCCGTAAAAAATCAAAAAAACTTGTTGACAAACTCAAAAACCTGTGATAATATATCTAAGCAATAACGCAAGACGCGGATGTGGCGGAATTGGCAGACGCGCTGGCTTCAGGGAGCGTCACCTCGGTGAATCTTCCCGATCTCAGAATTGCCCCGCTCTCGGATCACCGTGCCGAGTAAAATTTAACGGTGAAAATTGAATATGCGGATGTGGCGGAATTGGCAGACGCGCTGGCTTCAGGTGCCAGTGAATGCAAGTTCATGTGGGTTCGACTCCCGTCATCCGCACCAACGCTGAGACCTTGTATATCAACGGTTTCAGCGTTTTTCTTTGTCTGAAAACACACGAAAAATCATTGGCAGACGCGCTGCCTACCCCGCCCTTTTCGGGGATACGAGGTAACGCGTCTGCCAATCATTATTCTGATTACCTTTCCCTATCATATTATATGTTGTCTCCGTCGAAACCAACTTGTACATACTGCAAGAGTTTTTCGCTGTCGCCGTCAAAGAGGAAGGTGTGCAGGCCCAGTTGCTTTGCGGCTTCGATATTCTTCGGATTATCGTCGGTAAATAAGGTTTCTTCCGGGGACAAGCGGTATTTTTCCAGAAGAAAACGGAAGATAGCAGGATCCGGCTTTGCCATATGGATCGGACCGGAAAACACAAGGCCATCAAACAGAGATAAAACCCTGTAAACGGACGGCACGTTCCGGTAGTTTTCAGCAAAACCGATACTGATATTGGACAGCAGATACAGTCGTCCGCCCTTGGTTTTGATGCTACAGAGAAGGTCTTCCATACCGGGGATCGGCGTCAGATTTTCGATCCAGTTGTTGTAGATCTTCTCCGCGGTCTCTGCAAGTCTCATGGGCACTCTTTGGCAGATCGCCTCGATCACTTCGCTGTCGCCGATCTCACCCCGGTCAAGCCGATCCCAATAGAGACGATCAAAGACCACGCTTTCCAGAAAATCACGATCCTCTTCATTTTCTGTATAAAGGCCTGTCATATATTTCGTATCGTAATTGAACTGAACCATGCCGAAATCAAAAATATAATTTTGCATCCTAGAGCTCCTTCTCGTTGTTTTGACAACTTTAGCATGAATTTCCGCTTTATGTCAACCGTTTTTTCCCTTTCTGTATTTTGCCGGGGTGACGCCGTATTTTTCTTTGAAGTCCTTGATAAAGCGGACGGTATCGTTATACCCTACGCGCTCGCAGACGTCGGCAAGCTTGATCGCGGGGGTCGTGCGCAGGATCTCTTCGGCGTGGGACAGGCGGAGCGTGCGCATGAGAGAGGTAAATGTCTGTCCCGTTTTTTCGCTGATGAGTGCCGAGAGATAGGACTCGTTATAATGGAATTCCTCGGCAAGGCTTTTCATGGTGACCGTTCTGAAATTGTCGAACACATAGTTCGCAAGCTGGATCAGCCGGGGATCCCCGCCGGCGCCGATCTGCAGATAGCGGACGTCGTCGAAGAAGTTCTGCAGCAGGTAAAGGATGAGAGAAGAAAAGAGGAAGGTCATCATTTCCGTGCAATAGGAGGCGTTCGCGGACTGCTGCACATAGATCGAAAGCAGGGTGTGCAGAACGAAGGGATCGTCCCCGCAGGCGAAAAGCAGGGGCGTTGTGAACACCGCGACGTTCGGCAGATGCAGGTCATAGAAGGCGCTGCGTTTCATTTTGATCGTCATGCACAGGCAGTCTTCCGGCACGGTGACGATATGCTTCGCGCCGGGAGAGACGACGACGAAATCCCCGCGCTCCTGCAAAAACCGCTGGGCGTTGATCGTATGCTCGCACGCGCCCTTGACCACGTAGGTGAACTCCACAAAGTCGTGGCTGTGCTCGGGGATATAGATATACCGCAGTATTTTATCGATCTCCAGATCCGTTCCCTCCGGGAAGAAGTCCTGCTCCAAAAGCTGAGAGCCGCTGTAGCCGTAGGAAAACGGGATCAGCAGCCGGTAATGCATCAGATCTCCGTGCGACGAGAGGTATTTTTTGCCCTGCCGTTCCACGTCGCTGAGGGCTTTCAGCTCATCGATCAACTGCTTATGGGTCATTTCTTCACCGCCTTTTTTCGTCAAAATATATAATAAACGAAAGAAATCCAAAAATCAACCTATAAAACAACTAAAATTAAGGTCTGTTTTTAGGTTTTTCGTTTTGCTATCATAATACTGTCAAAAAAGGATCGCGCTCGCAAAAAGAGAACGGCAAATGAAGAAGACGCTGAAACTGACGGAGGGCTGTGATGGGAAAGCTTTTGAACGATCTGAAATGTACGCTGATACAAAAGGCGGTATACGCAAAGGTTTATAAGGGACACAAGCCCAACGAGTGGGAGCCGTGGCATACGCCGGAGGTAAAGACGCTGAAAAACGGCACGGTCTGCCGCAGCGACGTAAAATACGGCGAGACCTATCCCAACAGCTTTACCGACGTCTGGTATCCCGACGGCAACGGCGAAAAACGGCCCGTGGTGGTGTATTTCCACGGCGGCGGCTTCATCTTCGGCAATAAGTCCTCCGGCGACCCGATGCAGACCGGTTCGGGCGGCGTCGGAAAGCTGGAAGCGATCGTCAAAGCGGGATTTATCCTGGTCAACGCCGATTACGCGCTGGCGCCGCAGTACCGCTTCCCCGCGCAGATCCGACAGTGCGACGAGCTGCTGCGTTACCTGATCGCGCATGAAGAAGAGCTGCATCTCGATATGAACAGGGTATGTCTCTCGGGCGGCAGCGCCGGGGCAAATATGACGGAGATCTACGCCGCGTGCGTGTGCAATCCCGATTACGCCGCCGAACTCGGGTTCGCCCCCGTCATGACGCCGGAGAACCTGAAGGTGCTGGCCATCGACGAAGCGGCGCTGGACGCAAGCGTTTTCGACGGCAAAATGTACGCCATGCTGGGCTGCGCCGTCGGCGCGAAGCGCAATACGCCGGAGGCGGTAAAGATCATCAACGCGAAAACCTATATCCGCGACAGCTTTATTCCCAGTTGGATCAACGCCTCCAACGAGCCGAATGACGAAACGGGGTATTTCATCACCGAAGGCCGCGGCCTCAAAAAGAAGCTGGACGCGATCGGCGTTCCCAATGAACTGGTGTTTTTCCCGGGGGCAAAGCTCCCCCACGGCTATATGGACCGCATGGAAAGCGATCCGTTCGCTTCCAGGGCCTTTTCCTCCATGATGGGATTTATTCAGAAATACATATAAAGGAGAATTCTCATGGCTAAAACAGAACGCGCAAACAGGCATCCCGACTGGCGGCTCTCCGGAAAAGAGCGGTTCAACTATTATCTCTCCGATACCGGCCGTCTCTTCGGCACCGCGGTTTTTCAGACCTTTATGACCTCCTTCCTCGCGCTGCGCGGCGTGAATCTTACGCTGCTGGCGGGCGTGATGCTGGTGCTGAAAATGATCGACGCCGTGGACGACGTCGTGTTCGGCTTCCTCATCGACAGCTGAAGATCACCGAGTGGAAGGTTTTCAAAAAGCTGACGGGCGAAGGCAAATACCTTCCCTGGTACCGTCTCACGTTTTTCCTCTTCCCGCTGTTTACCATCGTCTTTTACGTAATGCCCTCCGGCCTGCCGCAGTGGGCGAAACTCGGCTGGTTTATCGTAAGCTATCTGCTCTATGATTTTTCCTGCACCCTCAACGAGGTGCCGATGAACAGCCTGATCATGACGCTGACGGACAATACCGACGAACGCTCCCACATCATTACGATCAAGGGCCTTATCACCGTGATCGCCGCCGTTGTGGTCGGCTTCGCGCTCAACTTCCTTGTGGACCCGGTGGCCGGCCCCGGCTTCTCCTTTACGTCCGTATCTGTTGTGACCATGCTCATCTGTATCGGCATCATGATCCCGCTGGTCAAAAACGGCAGGGAGTACAATACGGAACTGAAGAACACCGAGGACGAAAAGAGCGAGTCCTACACCCTGCACGACATGTGGAACTGCGTGCGCGTCAATAAGTATATGGCGGTCTTTCT
>CAMJYF010000090.1 GCA_946409885.1 uncultured Clostridia bacterium
CGCTGGCCCGGGAGGACGGCTGGCGGTGCTTCCGCATTCAGGGGACGCTGGATTTTTCCCTGATCGGGATCCTGTCAAAGCTGTCCGCCATACTGGCGGAACGGGGCGTCGGCATTTTTGCCGTTTCCACCTACAACACGGATTATATCCTCGTGAAAGAAGCGCGTTTCAGGGAGGCCCTTGACGCGCTGCGGGACGGGGGATATGATATCACAGAAGAAAACTGAGAGGAGTACCCCATGAAAAAGCTGTTTGTATTTCCCCTGGCATTGATCCTGCTGCTGCCGCTGGCGCTTGGCACGGCAACAGCCGCCGCGCTGCCGGATACCGTCTGCGTCACCGATACCGTGGCGGCGAACACGGGCGCGGACGTGGCCGACGCGCTGCAGGCGCTGATCGACGCCAACCCCAACCGCACCATCTACTTCCCGGACGGGGAATATCTGGTGTCCCATTCCCTTTGCACCCCTGCCGACCCCTCTAAAAGCGTTGATTTACAACTGGCCAACTACGCCGTCGTCAAGGCCACGGATGATTTTGCGGGCGGCGCGGTGATCTGCCTTGGCGGCAAGGACCCCTACAACACCACCTGGCAGGCGGGCAGCAACTACGGCCTGACCGGCGGCGTGATCGACGGCAATATGATCGCCGACGGCGTCAGCATCGACTCCGGCCGGGAGACAAAGGTGCAGAACACCGCCATCAAGCACACCGTGGTGGGGCTGCGCATCGCCTACGGGGCCAACTCCGGCTCCTCCGACGCGGATATCCGGGATATCAACATCATCGGCAACAGCGCGGCGGATTCCGTCGGTATGCTGATCGAGGGCTTTGACAACACCTTTACCAACATCCGCATCGGCTATGTGCAGACGGGTGTGATCATGCGCTCCGCCGGCAACAGCCTCACCAACATCCACCCCCTGTACCAGATCGATTGGGACAAGTACCAGGGCTCCTGCGGCTTTGTGGAGGAGAGCGGCAACAACCTGTACACCTACTGCTACAGCGACCAGTTCCAGACAGCCTTCAAAATCGTGGGCAACGGCCGCAGCGTCTACGACAACTGCTTTGCCTACTGGTGGAGCGGCGAGGGCGGCAGCTGTACCGGCTTTCAGGTGGAGGGCGACCAGTTCAATGCCACCGTTACCAACACCCGCATCGATTTCCGCGGCGATACGGACAACACCGTCTACGACGGACCTCTTATGGGCAGCGGCGTGTTCGACCGCCTGCTGATCGACGAGGGCCGCATCAACGCCAACCGGGATTACCGGGCGTTTACAAAAACGAGCCCCCTCTTTCAACTGAAGGAGCTCTTTAACCGTCTGAAAGCGTTTTTCTATTATCTGAAAGCCCTGTTCGGCGCGGCCAAAGCGTAAGCCGCGCGGCTTTCGGATCACCCGTAGCACGGAGCCTCAGCTCCGTCATCCTGACATCAGGTTACATGTAATGTCACGTTGGTTTTTCTTCATTTAAAAAGGAAGGAACGCGAACGTTTTAAAGATAGTTTACGTCAGCAGACGGAGCTGAGGCTCCGTGCTACGGGGCTCACACAAACCGCAATTATTGTGAGCCCCGTCAGGTGAAAATGTGGAGTTACCGTTAACCGGGGCCTTCGCCCCTCACCGGTGCGCCACGCACAGCCAGACCTTGCAATCCGCTTCTTTTCCGCTGTCGTTACTGAAGACGGCGTGGAAAGAGGCGGTTTTTCCCTGCCACCCGGCGGGCAGCGGGAAGAAGAAGGTGTTGTTCAGGGGCTCGTTGCAGACGATGTGCTCCCATACGTTGGCCTTATAATCGGGGGCGCGGCGGGGGGCGCCGTACAGCTCCCCTGCCACCTCCATGCAGCAGTACACGCCCTCCGCGCCGTGATCGCAGTTGACGGCCACAGCCAGGTAGTCGCCGGGACCGTAGGCGGGCAGCGTGACGCTGCCGGACCGTTCCACGCGGCAGGGGCGGCGGACATAGTGCGCCTGCAGGTTGTTGGCGTTGAGGGGACGCAGGGGCAGCGGTTGGCCCCCGCGCAGCAGCCGCACCGCGTGGATGCGGTCCATGGGCTCCGCGATACGCAGGTAACGCAGGTCGCCGGGCAGGGCGTAGCGGACGGTCCGCAGGCTGCCGTGCAGCGGATAGGTGGTATGCACGCCGAATTTTACGATCTCGGCGGTCACGTCCGGGTCCGCCGTACGTATTTCAGACAGCGGCGCGGTCTGCCAGCTCCGCAGATCCCGGGAGATCTCCGCCGCCGTGGGCACGGTCTGCGTCCGCACCTCCCGGGTGGGGGTGTCCGCCGCGAAGCAATCGATCTCCAGCGCGTCGGCGGAAAGCGTCTCCCCGAAATCCACCCGCAGGCAGCCGCCGTCGATACGGAAGCCGTCGCAGTAGGTGCGGGACTGGCCGTCAAAGAAGGTATCCGGGTCGCCATCGAACATGTTTTTCGCTTCGCACCCCCGCAGGCGGTAGGTCTTTTGCGTAAAGAACGCCTCCCGGGCGGCGGCGACCTCCGGCACGGCGGTGGGGCCGGAACGCTTGATGCAGCGGGCCTCCAGACAGTCGTTATCCGCGGCGAACACGGCGGCCTCATACAGCCGCTCCCCGTCCTCCGGCCACTCCCGCAGGGCGTCCAACGAACCCAGCAGCAGGGGCGGGCGCTCCATTTCGTCCGTGGGCGCCGCCGTCATAAAGGGGCGCTCCTCCCCATGGACGCGCAGCGCCACGGGGCCGCCTTCCGATTGCAGCAGACGCACCTCCACCGGCGCACCGCTTTCATCCTCTTTGATCATCTCATACCGGCAGTTTGTCAGCACCGGGTCTGCCAGCGCCGGCACCGCGATCTCGATAAGCACGGCGCGGAAGGGCGGCAGCGGGATCTCCACGCTTTCGCCCCGGCGGAACACGCCAAGATGCGCCTCATAGGGGTGACGGAGATTCACCTCAAAGACAGGGCCATCGCCCAGCCCCACGGTATCGTCCAGCGGGATCGTAACAGTGCGCGGTTCCCAGGTGTCGTTGCCGGTGCAGATCAGCCGCTTGTCCCCATTGCCCCGGGAGACGGCGTTGGGGCCGAAGGACTCCGGCAGCAGCTGGCCGTTGACCAGCAGCGGCGCGTTCTGCCGGTGATAGTTATACACCCGCGCCAGCTTGGGAAATTCGTTGTCCCTCAAAAACCAGGGGTTCCCGTACATCTCCGGCGCCAGGATTAGGCAGCGGGAAAAGGCCTGATAGAGCAGGTCGTCCTCAAAGTAATCCAGCGAGGAGGACAGGCACACGCCGTGGTCCTCCGCCAGGCGGGACAGCCCCTTTACGTGGCCGCGGGTAAATAGATAAGCCCGGTTGTGCATGGCCGTGATCTTGTTGTGGGTGAACACGTCCGTATAGGTCTCCTCCCCGTTCCACAAAAAGGTGGTGACGTAGGGCTCCGCCTCGTACAGATTCAGCCGGTGGTTCAGCACGATCAGGTCCGGCGAGTACTTGCGGCACTCCCGCAGCATCTCGGCAAAGAGGGCGGCCTTTTCCGGCCGCAGCTGGCCGCAGACCCCGTCCAGCTTGAACTGGGCGAAGTGATGGTCCCGGCACAGGTGGACGAAGAAATCAAAGCGCTCCTTTTCCGTCTGCGGGTCGTCCCCGAAGCCGTCCGGCGAGCCCCACAGGCCCATGCGGATACCGATGGCCTCCGCCGCCTTTACCACGTTGTTGTACTCCTGCGGGTACTGGGACTGGAACTTCGCGCCCTTCAGGTCCCCATAGCCCTCGCTGGCGCCGTCAAAGTTGCCCGCGTCCCAGGCGTAGATGCGGATCTGCATCCCGTAGGTCTCCTTCATCCAGCGGAAGAAATCCAGGTTGATCAGCGTCTGGCGCTCCGTGGAGCCCTCGTTGGTGTTGTTGATCCAGGAAAAATACTGGGGCACGGAAGGGGTTTTGTTGTCCGCGCCGGCGTATCTGGCGTATTCTCTCATGGTGCCTTCCTTTCTATTTGTGGTATTTTTCCCCCGCGTTGATTTTGCAGGCGCGGTAGATCTGCTCCAGCAGCATCACCCGGGCCAGCCGGTGGGGAAAGGTCATCCGGGACATGGACAGCCGCAGGTGGGCCGCCCGCTTGACGGCCTCGGACAGGCCGTAGGACCCGCCGATAAGGAACGCCAGGTGGGAACAGCCCCCGTTGGCGCAGGCGGAAAACTCCCCCGCCAGCTCCTCGGATGAATATAATTTCCCCTCCACGCACAGGGCGATCACCCGCGCGCCGGAGGGGATTTTTTTCAGGATCTCCGCGCCCTCTTTTTCCAGCGCGGCGTTGATCGCGGCGGCCGACGGCTCCTGCGGAAGGTCGGCTGCCTTGATTTCAACGGTATTCACTTTGGCGTAGGCGGTCAGCCGCTTGCCGTATTCCTTCGCCGCGTCCTCAAAAAACGCGTCCTTCAGCCGACCGACGCAGATGATGGTGATGTTCAGCATTTCACAAAACCATATACCGCGCCATTTCCTTTACCGGGGCCACCTGCAGGGTGTAATCCCGGTCCTGCACCGCGCCCAGGCGCTTTAAGGCGGCGTGGGTGCAGGAAAAGGCCCGGTCGGGGGTGTTGTTGTGCTGGCTGAGGTGGCCCAGCACAAAGCGGCGCACGTTCATTTCCAGCAGCTCGCAGACCGTATCGGCGCACACGTCGTTGGACAGGTGCCCCACCTCGGACCGGATGCGGGCCTTCAGCGGCGGCGGATAGGGGCCGTAGGTCAGCATGTCCTCGTCGTAGTTGGATTCCAGCAGTACCAGATCGCATCCGTCCAGCCCCCGCAGGATCTCCCCGGTCATTTTGCCGGTATCGGTGGCCACGCCGATGGTACGGTCGGGCAGCTCCACCCGGTAGCCGCAGCTCTCTTTGGCGTCGTGGGAGGTGCGGAAAAAGGACACGTGGATATCCCCCACGTCCACCCCCTGCTCCATGATTTTTTCATAGGGGAATTTTCCGTTCAGGATGCGCTCGTTCAGCAGCCCCGACAGGGTGCCGCCGGTGGCGTAGACCGGCGTTTTATGGGCGGAGGCGAACACCCGCAGCGCCCCGGTGTGGTCGCAGTGCTCGTGAGTGACGAACACCGCCTTCACGCTGTCCGTGTCGATCCCGGCCCGCTGCATCGCCAGACAAAGCTGCTTGTTGTTGAGGCCCGCGTCAATGAGAATACCGTAGGACGCGGTGCCGATGTAAGTGGCGTTCCCCGAAGAGGAGGAACAAAGCGTACAAAATCTTGCCATTGTGATTATTTTCCTGTCTGTTCCCTGTTACCTGACGCGATCGTCTGCCGCGGACAGGCTTTTTTCTTCCTGCAAAGGGGACGGTCTGTGATTCATCATCAAAAAAGCGATCAGCAGCAGCAGCGGAGAGGCCCATATGGTTTTCAGCCCCAGCCAGGCGGAGAGAACGCCGCCCACGCCCGCGCCCAGCGCGAAGATGAGAATGATGCCGAAAAAGTAACCGGACTTTCGCAGCGATTCCCGGTCACTTTCCCGCAAAAAGCGGGACAGGCTGGCGGTTCCGTGGTGCAGGTTGCCGATGCACATGGTGCTGGCGTAGCCGTAGCCGTGGACGCTGCGGAAGGTGTGTACCTGCATGGCGCAGGAAAAGGACACCAGCATATTGGCGACCATATTCCATTTTTCGGGCAGAAAGCCCACCGCCACCAGCATGACGATCTCAACCAGCAGATTGATCTGCCGCCAGTGGAGGCGCAGGGACTCCTTGAACCGGTTTTCGATCCACTCCGCGACGACCACCCCCAGCGCGAACGCCACCAGGGGAAGCAGATAGCGCAGCGCATCCGCCGGGTGACCGGTCATCAGGTTCTGGCTCATCAGCACCACGTTGCCGGTCTGGGCGTTGGCGAACACACGGCCGCGGGCGTTATAGGTATAGGCGTCCTGAAAGCCGCCGGAAAAGGACACCAGCGCGCTGAGCCTCAGCCCCTCCGAAGGCTGCCGTTCGTTATTTGAGGAAATTGTTTTTTCTTTATGCATTGCGTGTATCATGATAAATATGTCGTAAAATAATGGCGTAATCTGTTAAAGGAAGTAAAACAAAAATAACAGAAAGTATCCCGATATCATAAAGGTAAGCCCCCGTAGCGCGGCTCAGTGAGCCGGTCTCGCCTGCCGGCTCGGTCGGTGCTTCTGCCTGCGGCAGAGGTGCCCACCGGGCACCCGCACCCCGCCGCAGGCGGTTCGTAACGTAAACAACTCTATAAAACGACCGTTTTTCTTTGTCGGATGTTTTTTCGGAATCGCGTTGCCGGGCGGATCATTGATTTGCAATACGGGTTTTTTCTTGGTACAGGCGCATAAGGTGGGCAACGCAGGTGGATTCGGTGGTTTCTTTGATGGGGAGGCCGTATGCCTGCATGACGGCGCGGTCGTTCTGCTGGTGGGCCTTGCGCAGTTCCGGCGGCATGGTCAATTCATCGTACAGGTCGGCAAGGCTGCTGTCCGGGTACAGGGCGCGAGCGTCTAAAATGGCCTGCGCGGTCTGCTCGATCTTCGCCCGTTGTTCTTCTGTCGGCTCCGGCCATGGGAAATTGTTGTAGACGATATCCTTGGAATAACGGTAATCGCTTTTCAACCTGCCCGCAACCGCCCGCATCCATGCCATATGAACATTGGAAGTCAAAACACCAAAGTGGTACAATGTTGCATGCGGAAGCAATTTAACAAGATTACTGCATAGAATATCGGGAGTTAAAAAACCAAGCGGTATGTATTTTCTCCTTTCAGAAGATACTTCTGGAACAACAATATATGTTGATGACGGCATATTCTCAACATGGAAACGAGTGGGCTTCTCTGCCAGTTTTCGTGTCCCCTCACTGTTACTTTTCAATCTGAACTGTTTTACCGCTTCTACACGTTTCAAGCATTCCGGTAACATTCTCAATTCTTTTGGAGAACAATCACCAAGCCATAAACAATAACGACAATAGCCGTTGATAAACTCTTTTGAGCCAAGCCATTTTTTGAAATATGCGGCAGAAGCAGGTTCTGTTTTGACAAAATCCCGCATTTCTTCTTCGGTGAACAAATAAAAGCCACCGTCAATTGGTTTGTTCCCTATACCGATTTCAGGTACATCACAAATCGGTTTGCTGCGACTGTCTATAATGATATTG
>CAMJYF010000091.1 GCA_946409885.1 uncultured Clostridia bacterium
AACGCCATGAAACGAACCATACTGTTCTTCCTCGCCGCCCTGCTGCTGTTTTCCGCCTGCGGCAGGCAGACCCTGACCGTTCCCGAAGCGCCGGAGACTCCGGCCACGGTGGCCTCCCCTTCCGGCAAAACGGTGGTGGCCCCGGCGGCGACCGCCGCCCCATCGGCCGAAGCGACCGGCACAACGGCGGCCGAAATCACCGCCGCGCCCACGACGGCGGCGCCAAAGACAACGGCGCAGCATTCAACCGCCGCGCCGCCCGCCACCACGGCGGAAAAGGCCACGGAAGCGCCCAGAACCACGGCGGCTCCCACCACGGAAGCCCCCAAGCCCACGGCTGCCCCCACCACGGAGGCAAAGCCCACGGCCGCGCCCACGACGGAACCGCCCAAAACCACGGCGGCCCCCAAACCCACGCAGCCGCCCACCACCGCCGCGCCAAAGCCCACGGAACCGCCCACCACGCGCCCGGCGGATACCTGCACCATCCGCATCGAGTGCGCCACCATTCTTGACAATACCAAAAAGCTGAAGGCGGGCAAAGCGGCCTTTGTGCCCAAGGGCGGCCTGATCCTGAAGGACACCGCCGTGCCGGTGGAGGCGGGCGACACCGCCTTTGACGTGCTGCGCCGGGCCTGCGAGACCCACCCCTGCGAGGACGACTGCCAGTACTGCCAAAAGGCGGGGGGCATTCAGCTGGAATACACCTTTACCCCCGTGTTTGAAACCTACTACATCGAGGGCATCCACCAGATTTACGAAAAGGACTGCGGCGCCATGAGCGGATGGATGTTCAGCGTCAACGGCCGATTCCCTGAGGAGGGAGCCTCCTCCACCGCCGTCTCCGCCGGGGATAAGATCGTCTTCTGCTACACCTGCGACATGGGCGACGACGTGGGCAACCATTACGAAGGGTAGCAGTAGCACAGAGCCTCAGCTCCGTCAAATGCGGAGATTGTAGCACGGAGCCTCAGCTCCGTTTAGTGCGGAGTGCGGAGATTGCAGCACGGAGCCTCAGCTCCGTCTAATGCGGAAAATTAACGTACCGCAACAGGTAACGCGCCCGTAAGGGCTGTTATATCATTATCAAACCGGGGACACCCGGGAAAAGAAAGGATGAAAAGTATGAAGCTTTTCAAAAAAACACTCTGTGTGCTGCTGGCGGCGCTGCTGCTGGGCTGCACCGCGCTGACCGCCTTTGCGGCGGAAGGCGACGTCACCGTTTCCCTGCGGGTGGAGGGCATCACCGATTGCCTGTTCTATGACAACGTGACCGTGGCGGCGGACGCCACCGCGCTGGACGCGCTGAAAGCGGCGGACGCCGCCAGCGACGACCTGACGCTGACCGTGACGGACAGCGAATACGGCGCGTACCTGGCCGCCATCAACGGTCTGTACGCCGGCAGCCAGACCACCAAGGGCTGGGACGGCTGGATGTTCCGCGTGAACGATGAAGCGGTCTCCGTGGGCATCGACGCCTATACGGTCAGCAACGGCGACAGCGTTGTCGTTTATTACAGCGACGAGTACGGCGACACGGGTATGCTGTATCCCGAAATCAACCTGGACGGCCTGATGGAGGGCAAGATCTCCTTTACCTCCGCCACGACCGAGTACGATCCCGAGACCTGGGAGCCCACCGTAAAGCAGGTGCCCGTCACCGGCTACACCCTCATCTGGGACGGCGAAAAGATCACCGCCGACGAGGAGGGCGTCGCCCACCTGACGGAGGCCCAGATCGCCGACGGCGACCATTCCGTGCAGATCGAGCGCTATGCCGAAAACGGCCTGCCCACCGTGCTGCGCTTCGCCCCGGACTACGGCGTGACCATCGGCTCCGCGGAAGACCCCGACGACGGCCAGGACCAGCCCCAGGGCCTCTTCGCCAGAATCATCGCCTTCTTCAGGAACCTGTTCCAGAAGATCGCGGCATTCTTCGGCAAGCTCTTCAACAAATAAACACCCCTGCCCCGGCAGCGCCGAACGCTTCCGGACAGCCAAAAAGCGGGTCCCCGGACACATCGTCTGGGGACCCGTGTTGTATGATGGCAGTCAGGGAAAGGGGGACTTGTCGGGGACTTCTGCGGTAGCGCGGCACCTCAGTGCCGCTATTCACAAAAGTTACATTGAAAGACCCAAAAAACGGCTGAACCTTTGTGTTTCCGGTGTTGCCGTTATTTTTTTATTGGTAAACAAATTTGTTCAGGACACAAGCGGCACTGAGGTGCCGCGCTACCGGGTTACCTCAACAGACTCCAATTTCCCGCGCCGCTTACCCCGCTTCGTTCTCCGCGTTGCTCTCGTCCATCTCCCGCAGGGCTTCCAGAACCGCTCTCACGTCGTCCGCCAGGCCGTAGCCGGTGGCGCCGGAAACGTCCGTGTGGTCGATGCACAGGGCGTAGGCGTTTTCGCCGAAATCCGCCGCCAGCGCGAAATAGACGTGGTTGCCGCCGCCGTAATCCACCTCCGCGGTGCCGGTCTTGGCGATCACGTAGCCGTAGTCGTACTCATCAAAGCCGTAGTACAGGCCGTTGGAGTGCAGCAGCTCCTTCAGCTTCGCGTTGTTCTCCGGTCCAACAGTCTCGCTGAGGGGACCCTCCGGCGCGGGGGCGTACAGGGTTTTGCCGTCGTCGGTGATCTGCGAGATCAGGTAGGGGCGCACCATCCGGCCCTCGTTCATCACGGACTGGATGATCATGCACAGCTGCAGCGGAGAGACCGCCAGCCGTCCCTGTCCGTAGGCGGTGGAGGCCACCACAAAGCTGTTGTTCATCCCGCTGAAATCAATGTTGGAGGTCAGCTGTGTGAAATCCAGGTCGATGGGGGTGCCGATCAGGTACTTTTCCGCCGTTTCCAGCAGCGCCCTGGAACCCAGCTTGATGCCCGCGGAGGCAAAATAGGAGTTGACGGAGCGGTTCAGGGCCTTTTCCAGATCGCACCAGCCGAAAACGTTCTTGCCGTAGTTCCAGATCTTGGCGCCGTTTACGTCGTAATACCCCTCGTCCTCGTAGGTGTAGTCTGCGATACCGTTCTCGATCATGGAGGCGGCGGTGACGATCTTGAAGGTGGAACCGGGGGGATCCTGCGCCATGGTGGCCCGGTTGTACCAGAAGGCGTCGATCTTATTGTAGGCGTCAAAGGGCCTCTGGCCGTTTTCATCCGTGATATCGATGGTATTCACGTTGTAGCCCACCTGGGCGTCCGACCGGGCCGCCAGCGCCAGCAGCTCGCCGGTGCGGGCGTTCATCACGCACACGGAGCCGATATAGCCGTTCAGCAGGTCGTAGCAACGTTTCTGCAGGTCCGCGTCAATGGTCAGCCGCATCTCCGCCCCATAGTCGTCCTTCCCGCCGTTGAACAGGTAGGAAAAATACTTGGACCGCAATCCGCTTTTGCCGTAAACGGGGGAATTATAGCCGATCAGGCAGCTGAAGCACTCCGGATCGGTGGCCTCCGCCCGCAGGCCGGGCTGGGTGGTGGAGGTGATGGCCATACCGCGGCGGTCAACAATGGCCCCCTCGTAGGTGTTCTTCTCCTTTTCCACGGAGATCAGCTTGCCCCGCTCCTCGTCGATCTCGTTGCTCACGCCCTTGATCACGCCGGTGCCGAAGATGATAAAGCAGACGAAGATGAAGCAGAACCCGCCGAAGAGGGCGATCATCAGCGAGATTTTTCTTTTGTTGAGTCTTATCCTTCCGTTCTCCATACCGCACCTCTCTGCGCCCGCCGTTCCGCCGGTCTTTGACCGCCGCCGGAAGGGACGCTCTCCGGCCGCTGCCGGCGCATGGCGTAAATGATAAAGTAGGTCATGATGTAGTTCATCACCGTGGCGGAGCCGCCGTCGCTGAGGAAGGCGAAGGTCAGGCCCACCGTGGGGATCAGCCCCGCGGAGCTGGCCGCCGTAATGACGCTCTGCACCACGATGCAGCAGATAAAGCCGATGGCGGCCGCCTGCTCGGTGACCTTCCCCCCGGCAGCCACCCGCACGGTGGTCTCCAGCATCATGCCCACCAGCATGGCCAGCACGATCAGCGCCCCGATCACGCCGATCTTCATCAGCACGTATAAAAAGATGTAGTCGCTTTCAATAACGGGCACGTTCTGCTCGTATTTTTCCGAGGTGCCCAGCCACCCGGTCACCAGCATGGCCTTGCGGGCCATTTTGGCCTGATAGCCCTCGCCGTACTCGTCCACGCTGCCGGGGTCCAGCACCAGCTGAAAGCGGGTGCGGATCTTATAGAAGATGGCGGCGGCCTTGTCCACCACCTTGTTGTAAAGTCTGCCGTGGGTCTTCTGCGGCGCCGGCGTCTCGGTCGCCGTGGCGGCAGTCAGCGATCCGTCGATCGCCTCCCCTTCCCCCTCCGGCGCGGAGAGGGCCGTCATTTCCGGTTCGCCGTAGCGGATCTGGTAGCACTTGTAGGAGAACCCCACCAGGCCGCCCACGCAGAGGATCCCCGCCAGCACCACGGCCAGCAGCCCTTTGGCGGAGGGCAGAAAGGCAAAGCCCAGCACCACAAAGATGATGCTGATGACCACCAGCGTGCCCAGCTCGTTGACCAGCACCAGCGCCCCGGCGTGAACAATCAGCACCCCCACCGCATACAGCAGCCGCCGCAGCGGGGTGATCCCCCGGTCCGTATAAATGCAGGCGAAGGCCGTCACGGCCAGCACCTTGGTGACCTCGGTCAGCTGAAAACTGACGGGGCCGATGACCAGCCACGCCCGGGTGCCGCTGATATTGGGGGCCGCCGCCAGCAGCACCAGATACAGCAAAACCGCGGCGCCCAGCGAAAACAGCGCCGCCAGCCGCTTGTTCATGTAGTTGAAAAGATAGTTCAGCACCGGTACGCCCACCAGGCCCGCCACGGTGCCCACCCCGGCGAAGATCGCCAGCTTGAACGCGCCGGAGGAATCCTTGACGGGCAGCAGCAGCATGATCTGCAGCGAAGCGCCAAGAAAGATGAGGATCACCGTCAGCGTAACGTAGGGGATGGAGCTTTCATACAGCGAGGCCGCGCCGAACTGGAACAGGCAGATGATGATAAAGGGCAGCATCACGCTGAGGTACAGGTCCATGCCCCCCTGCTTCAGCGAGCACAGCAGCGAGACCACCAGCCCGATGAGCAGCACCGCGCAGAAGTTGATCAGCAGGCCTCGGATGTTTTCCCGGCAGAACATGGTGCGGGACCGGGCGGCGACGTCCGCCCCAAAGGCGGGGAACGCCCGGCGCAGGTTGTTTTTCTCGTTCTTCACGTCGGACAGCAGCGAACCTGCCGCTTTCCGGAACAGCGTTTTTACCGCGCCGTCACGCATCCCGGCCGCCTCCCTCCGTGTTTTCCTCCCGCCGCACCACAGGACGGCGCGCGGGCGCGGCCTCCTCCGTCGGGGCGGGGGCGGCTTTTTTTGGTTTGCGCTGTTTTTTCTCCTTCGGGTCCGGCCCGCCCAGAGCGCGCAGCGTGACCTTGTACAAAAAGATCATAATGATCAGCAGCGCGAGCGTAAAGGTAATAACGAACAGCTGTGATTCCAGCGTCTGCATAGCGCGCCTCCTTATCGTAAAATGCCTACTGCCTGCTGCCTCACTTCCGTGTGATGACGAACCTTCCGTCGCCGTTCCGGGAGGATTCAAACGAAAACCCGGAGGGGGCGGCGGGCGGCGCAACGGCGGTGGCGCCGGGCTGATCCGGCACGGACCGCAGAATGTTCGGGTCCGCCGCCATGCCGTTGATGGGCACGGGCGCGCCGGGGACCGTTGGCACCACAAAGCGCAGCCACTGGCGGCCGATGCAGATCATGGTGTTGTTGGCGATATCAAACTGGGTCACCTCCCGGGACCGGTTGGCCACGGGGTCGTAGAGGAAGAGCTTGTTTTTCTCACGGCCGTTTTCAAAGATCTTGCCGAACATGCCCTTTTCGTCCTCCCCCAGCACAATGGCCTCGGTGCCCACGGTCATGGCGTCCTCGCCCGCCGCGTCCGAAAGGATCACGTCCCCCAGCTTGGCGCCGGGGCGGCTGACGGTCACCCCCTCCGGGGGGATCTCGTTCACGTCAAAGGTCTTTACCACCCGGCCGCCTCTGTCCAGCTGCTCAATGCTCAGCTTGGAGACCAGCCGTGTGCCCACGTCCTCCCATTTCGGCCGTTCGGGCTTTTTTTCGGCCGGCGGCTCCGCCGGTTTTTTCTTTTTCTTTTCCGGCGCCTTCTCCTCTCCGCCCCGTTTGCCCATGGCCAGGAAATAGATGACGAAAACCAGCACCAGGATCACCACGACAACGACGATTTTTTCCATACTTTCCTCCCGAAACAAGCTATATTTAAGCCTTGTGTGTTTTACTATAATTCAGATAGTTTAAATTAACCTTGTGAACCGGGGGAAACCATGGAGAAATTCACCATCTCGTATTCCTGCGCCACCTTTATCGGCAAGCGGAAAAACAACCAGGACAATCTGATCGCGGACGGGGCCGCTCCCTTTGATTCGCCGCGGATGAACTACGCCGACGGCGGCGTGTGCCCCGAAAGGCCGGTCCACCTGTTTGCGGTGCTCGACGGTATCGGGGGGCTGGGCGACAGCGCGGAGATCTCCCGCCTGACGGCGGAGCTGCTGCGGGACGCCTTTGCCGGGGTGACGGAGACCACGGACCTGGCGGAATGGGTGCGGGAAACGCTGGACAAAGCGGACGACGCCGCCAGAAACGTTTCCGCCCAGTGCGGCACCAGCGGCGGCACCACCGCCACCGTGGCCCTGCTGCGGGGCAGCGAATGCGTGCTGGTCAACGTGGGCGACAGCCCCGCCTTTGTGCTGCAGTCCGACGGGATGCTGCACGAGCTTTCCATCCGCCACAACATGGAAAGCTACAAAAAGATGGCGGGCGTGGCCCCCTCCCCCGGCGACGAGCGCATTCTGCTGTACGGCGTGGGCGCGGGCGAGGCAAGGCCCTCCCGGGCAGCCCACGTGGCCCGGGGCACACTGAACGACGGGGATTACCTGCTGCTGTGCAGCGACGGCGTCACCAACGCCTTTACGGAGGAGGAGCTGGCCTCCGCCATCCTGCGGGGCGTGGACGCGCAGCAGATCACCTTCAGCGCCGGCCAGATCGACCGCGCGGACAACAGCACCGCGGTCATCGTGAAGTTTAACAGGCA
>CAMJYF010000092.1 GCA_946409885.1 uncultured Clostridia bacterium
GGCGACAACGCGGCGTTTCCGCAGGGCGTCAGCTACGGCGTCAGGTGCGGCGGCGGGATGGTGCTGGACGACGCCTCCTCCGCGGAGGGAACGGGCGGCAGAAGCGCTAAGTTCAGCGTGGGCCTGTTTGCGCTCAACTCCAAAGAGGGCGTAACGGTGCGGGGCGGCAGAATGACCTGCCGCAGCGGCGAGGGCGCCGACAGCTGCTACGGCCTGTACGCCAAAACGTCGGTTACGGTCGCCAAAGGAACGCTTACCGCCGTCGCGGGGAAGGCCTCTGGCAACCCCGGCAGCATGAGCTACGCCGTAACGGCAAAAACCGTCGCCTTCTCCGGCGGCACGGTCACGGCAACCGCCGACGAGGCCGCCGCCAGCTGCGGCGTATACGCGGACAAGATCGTTTTCTCCGGCGCGGCGGAGCTGACGGCCAGCTGCCCGGCGGACGGCGCCGGCCACGCCCTGCGCAGGGGCCCGTCCTTTACGGGGTTCGCCCCCGTGGTCTACGCGGGGCAGAACGCCCCCGGCGAACTGACGGAATCCCCCACGGAGGCCACATACGTCAACAGCGCCTATCTGCGGATCGAAAAGCGCTTCCGTTCCGAAAAAGTGTGGTTCGCCCTTCCCATCTTCGACGGATCCGGCCGGTACGCCTCCCGGTGGATCGGATTCACCTCCGACGACGTGACAACGCTGGGCGAGCTTGGGGCCGGGGTGGACAAAACCGGCGCGGCGGAGTATTACAACGGCTATATCTACGGGGTGACCGCGGACGTTCCCTTCCGCTTCTGGCGGGCCAGAATGGACGGCGCCTCCATGGGGCAGGCGGAGATCCTTTCTGATTCCGTGCGGTTCACCTTCGGCGACATGGCATATGACTATGCGACGAACACCATGTATGGTCTGGGATCGTTCAACATGCGGCGGGCCATTTTCGCCGTGGAGCTGGGGACCGGCGCCTCCCGTCTGGTGACGGAAATCAGCGGCACGCGCGGCGAACTGCTGACCCTCGCCTTTGACCGGGCGGGCGTTTGCTACGGGATCGACCTGAACGGAGTGCTGTATCAGATCTCGCTGAAAAGCGGCCGCGCCGCCGTTGTAGGCGAAACGGGGCTGGTTCCGGACGGCGCGCAGTCCATGGCCTTTGACCGGGATACCGGCGAGCTGTACTGGGCTTATTTCAACGGGCAGAACGGCCAGTCCGGCTATTACTGTGTGGATACGCAGACCGGCGAGGCCGTACTCGTCGGTCAGGTGGGCGGCGCGCATATGGAGCTGGCGGGGCTGTTCTCCATCCCCCGGGAATATGATATCTGGATCGGCGGCGTGCGGGTGAACACGGAAAACGCTGCCGACGTATTCGGCAACGGCCTCGTTTCCTTCGATCCCGCGGCCGGTTCGCTGACCTTTAACGGCATGAAGATCACCACCTTCACCCAGGCGTATAAAAATTATTCCTTCGGCGTCCTGGTAAAGGATATGGACGTCGAGCTGATCTTCCGCGGCGAAAACGCCATCGCGCTGGAGGACGTCTATACCGACTACAGCGCCTCCATCTGCGTGTTCAACGGCAAGGCCACCATCCGGGGCGGCAGGCTTACCATTCTGCCCACCAAAGCAAAACTGGACAACACCATCCTTTGCCCGGACGGGCTGACCGTTGAGGACTGCGACCTTACGGTTTACTCCAATCATAACGCAATCACGGTCAACAGCGAAGGGGCGGCCGTTACGGTAAAGGACAGCACCGTCGGCATTCAGGCGGGCCATATCGGCATAGCGGCCGTCAAGGGCGGCGTTCATATCGCCGACAGCACCGTTGCCGTTTCCGCCGACAAAGACGATAACGTGACCGCCTGCGCGGTGGCGGCCCTTGACGATCTGACGCTGCAGAACAGCGTTTTTGCCGTTACGGCAGAGAAAAACACCGGTGTGATCGCGGGCAGGATCATTGCGGAAGACAGCGCCTTTGAGGCCACCGGCGCGGAGCAGGCCATCAGCGCCAACGTCTCCTTTACCCACCGGGAGGGCACCGCCGTGGTGGTCTCCAACGGAAAATCGGCGGAGAGCATGCAGCTGTGGGACGGGACCTCTCCGCTGACCAACTACAATTTCATCCGGGCGACCGCCTGCGAGCATTCCTACGACAGCCCCTCCGATACCGAATGCAACATCTGCGGCCATATCCGCTACGTTACGCCGAACGGGACCGCGTTCGCCCCCGGCGACGTGGACGGCGACGGGGAGATCTCCTCCGCCGACGCGCGTCTGGCGCTGCGCCGCTCGGTGATGCTGGAGGATTATCCGGAGGACAGCGCGGCCTATTCCGCCTGCGACGCGGACCGGGACGGCGAGGTCACCTCCGCCGACGCGCGGCTGATCTTAAGAGCCAGCGTGGGGCTGGAGACGCTGGCTTAATGCGGAAGGCGGAAGGCGGAATGCGGAGTGAACAAAATTCCGGCATACCACGCTTGCCGACAACCAGAACAATGGGATAAATACCCCCCTGTGTAATTCCGCATTCCGCATTCCGCATTCCCTATTCCCCATTCCGCATTTTCCCGCCCCAAAAATGACAGAGGAAAGCATTTATTTATGACCCAATACGATATTACCGGAATGAGCTGCGCGGCGTGCTCCGCGCGGGTACAAAAAGCCGCCGCGGCGGTGGAAGGCGTAACGGAATGCGCCGTCAACCTGCTGACCAACTCCATGACCGTGGAGGGCAGCGCCGCCCCGGAGGCCGTGATACAGGCCGTACAGAAGGCCGGATACGGCGCTTCCGTCCACGGCCGGAACAAGACGGACGCCCCCGCCCCGCCGGCGGAAAGCGAAGAAAAACGCATCCTGAAACAGCGGCTGATCCCCTCGGTGATCCTGCTGGCGATCCTCATGTATTTTTCCATGGGGCACATGCTGCGCCTGCCGCAGATCCACGCGGTGGCCCACAACGCCATCGCGCTGGGCATCGTCGAAATGACGCTGGCGGAGGCCATTATGCTGCTGAACCGCAAATTCTTTATCAGCGGCTTCAAGGGACTGCGCCATCTGGCCCCCAACATGGATACGCTGGTGGCGCTGGGCTCGGCGGCCGCCTTCGGCTACTCTTTCGCGGTGCTGTTCCGCCTGGCGCTGGCCGGCGATACGGCGGCTTCACCCGATTATTACTTTGAATCGGCCGGTATGATCCTGACGCTGATCACCGTGGGCAAGCTGCTGGAGGCCCGCTCCAAAGGAAAAACCACCAACGCGCTGAAAAGCCTGATGGACCTCTCCCCCAAAACCGCCTCGGTGATCCGGGACGGCATTGAGAGCGTGATCCCGGTGGAGGAGGTGCGCATCGGCGACATCTTCGCGGTGCGCCCCGGGGAAAACGTCCCGGTGGACGGCGTCGTCCTCTCCGGCGACGGGGCGGTGAACGAATCCGCCCTGACCGGGGAAAGCATCCCCGTGGACAAGGCCCCGGGCGACCGGGTGTTTGCCGCCACCACCAACCTTTCCGGCTACCTGCGGTGTGAGGCAAAGCAGGTGGGCGCGGACACGGCGCTGGCGCAGATCGTAAAGGCGGTGGAGGACGCGGCCTCCTCCAAAGCGCCCATCGCAAAAACCGCCGACCGGGTGGCCGGGGTCTTCGTTCCCGCCGTGATGGCCATCGCGCTGATCGCCACCGTGGCGTGGCTGATCGCGGGGAAGGATTTCGGCTACGCGCTGGCGCGGGGCATCTCCGTGCTGGTCATCAGCTGCCCCTGCTCCCTGGGGCTGGCCACGCCCGTCTCCATCATGGTGGGCAGCGGCGTGGGAGCCAAACACGGCATCCTCTTCAAAAACGCCGCCGCGCTGGAAAACGCCGGCAAGGTGACTACGGTGGTGCTGGACAAGACCGGCACCGTGACCAAAGGCGAACCGAAGGTGACGGACGTGCTGCCCTTTGCGGGGGCGACGGAAAACGCGCTGCTGCGGGCCGCCTGTTCGCTGGAACGCAAAAGCGAACACCCGCTGGGAAAAGCGGTCGTCGCCTACGCGGACGCCAACGGAATCCCATCCGCGGAGGCGGAGGGCTTCCGGGCCGCGCCCGGCCGGGGGCTGGAAGCCGCCGTGGACGGCGGGCTTTGCCGCGGCGGAAAAGCGGATTTTGTCGCGGAACGCTGCGCGGTACCGTCCGCGGCCATGGAAGCTGCCCGGCAGCTGGCGGACGAGGGCAAAACGCCCCTGTTCTTTGGCGGCGACAGCGGCTTTCTGGGCGTGATCGCCGTGGCGGACACCCTGAAGGACGACAGCGTACAGGCCATCGCCGAGCTGAAACGGATGGGACTGAAAACCGTGCTGCTGACCGGCGATAACGAGCGCACGGCCAACGCCGTCGCCGGAGCCGTGCGGGCGGACCGGGTGATCGCCGGGGTGCTGCCCACCGAAAAGGAGAACGTGATCCGGGAGCTGCAAAAGGAAGGGCACGTCGCCATGGTGGGCGACGGCGTCAACGACGCGCCCGCCCTCACCCGGGCGGACGTGGGGATCGCCATCGGCGCGGGAACGGATATCGCCATCGACGCGGCGGATACGGTGCTGATGCGCAGCGGCCTGTCCGACGTACCGGCCGCCATCCGGCTGAGCCGGGGTGTGATGCGGAACATCAAAGAAAACCTGTTCTGGGCGTTCTTTTACAATTCCCTGGGCATTCCGCTGGCGGCGGGGGCCTTTATCCCGGTGCTGGGCTGGACGCTGAACCCCATGTTCGGCGCGGCGGCCATGAGCCTATCCAGCTTTTGCGTGGTGACAAACGCCCTGCGGCTGAATTTCATCCGTATCACGGAAAAACAGGAGACGGCGGAAACCGCCTCCCCTGCCGACGTCAAAAATAATATAAAGGAGAAGACAACCATGGAAATCACTTTGAACATTGAAGGCATGATGTGCCCCCACTGCGAGGCCAGGGTCAAAAAGGCGCTGGAGGCCTTCCCGGAGGTGGACGAGGCCATCCCCAGCCACGAAAACAACAACGCCGTGGTAAAGCTGAACGCCGCCGTGGACGCGGCAAAACTGGCCGCCGCCGTGGAAGCGGAAGGCTATACCTGCCATGCGTGACCACCGGCTGGTTCTCAGCGCGCACTTTGACGGGATCCCCGTGGAAGACCAGATCCGCCTGTTCGCCGGGGTGGGCTTTGAGGGCTTTTTCACCGGCTGGCGGCGCGGCGCGCCCGTAGCGCAGTGGCGCAAAACCGCCGACGAATGCGGCATGCTGTACCAATCCATCCACGGGCCCATTCACGGGTGCGCGGAGATGTGGAAAGAGGACAGCGAAAGCGCGGAAGACTTTATAAGGGAACTGACGGAATGCCTGCGCGACTGCGCGGCAAACGGCGTGGGGCTGATGATCTCCCACGCGTTCATCGGCTTTGACACCGGTATGCGGCCGACGGAAACCGGACTGGAACGCTTCGGCCGGGTGATCCGCGAGGCGGAACGCTGCGGCGTGAAGATTGCTTTTGAAAACACCGAAGGCGAGGAATTTCTGGCCCTGCTGCTGAACACCTTCGGGGACAGCCCCAACGTGGGCTTTTGCTGGGATACCGGCCATGAGATGTGCTACAACGGCGGCCGGGATATGACCGCCCTGTACGGCGGCCGGCTGCTGGGGACGCACCTGAACGACAACCTCGGCGTGCGCAGCTTTCAGGGAAAAATCACCTGGCACGACGACCTGCACCTGCTGCCCTTTGACGGGATCGGCGACTGGGCGGACATTGCCGCCCGGCTGAAAAGATGTCGTTTTACCGATCCCCTCACCTTTGAGCTGAAAAGGGACTCCAAGCCGAACCGGCACGAAAACGACGCCTATGCCCGCATGAGCATGGAGGAATACGTGACCAACGCCTACATGCGCGCCTGCCGCGTGGCGGCGCTGGTAGACAAAGCGGAGTGGTAGCAAGGCGCCCCAGCGCCGTTATCAGAGCGGCGTGCGGAGCTGTAGCACGGAGCCTCAGCTCCGTCCCCTCTCAAACCGCAAAATCATAGCACGGAGCCTCAGCTCCGTCCCAACGCAAAGCGCTGCCGCAACGGGTCTGTTCTTCCCTTTCCGCCTACGGCGCTGCCGTGCCGCGCAGCTCCTCCACAAATCCCATATTCATTCTTGCATTTTTCATCAAACTGTTGTAATATAATAGTATTACTCAACAAAAAGGAGATTACAGCATGGACGTTTTCGTTCCCGCCGAACAGTTCAGCGCCGCGGCGCAGTGGCTCAACACCACTTTCCAGAGCTTCGACTACAAGATCCTGGAATTCTACCACAACCTTCACGCCGGGTCGATGGGCCCCTTTTTCGACTTCTTCAACAAGTACTTCACCCGTCTGGGCGACGGCGGCATTTTCGTGCTGGCCATCGGCCTGATTCTGCTGCTGTTCAAAAAGTCCCGAAAGATCGGCATGGGCATGATCGGCGGCGTGATCATCGGCGCCCTGTTCACCAACGTGGCCATCAAAAACGTGGTGGCGCGTCCCCGTCCCTATAAAACAACGGAAATCTTCTGGCAATGGTGGAACGCGGTGGGCCACGGTGAGGAAAGCGAGTTTTCCTTCCCCTCCGGCCACACCACCTCGGTGGCGGCCGCCATGTGGCCGGTGTTTTTGAACTGCAAAAAGCAGATCAGCTGGCTGGTGTTCCTGTTCGTCATTGCCATAGGGGCCACGCGGAACTACATCATGGTGCACTTCCCTTCCGATATTCTCGGCGGCATCATCGTGGGCTCCATCGCCGGAATTCTTTCCTACTGCATCGTCAAGGCGCTGTACGATAAAGTGTTCATCAAAGGCAAACTCGGCAACGTCATTATGACAAAGGACATCCGCGACCTGTTCAAAAAGAAAGTGAACGCGTGAAGAAAGTTACAGGCAACAGGCAGTAGACAATAGGCATTAGCAAAAAAGGATCCTTGGAAAAATCCGGGGATCCTTTTTTATTGGAAAAGAAGTTGGGACAGGGAGTCAGCGGGTTCTTCCGCTGACTGCCGCCTGTTGTCTGTCACCGGTGCATGGGCGCCGTGCTACTGCCTATTGCCTACACAGCCAGTCATCTGACCGTGCCTTCGTACTCCTCCGGC
>CAMJYF010000093.1 GCA_946409885.1 uncultured Clostridia bacterium
TAAAATATTCTTAATAGTATCGACATCTTCTGCATTTTTTGCTAATTGTTCTTGACATTTCATATCTGATGTTGTATCATATGCCTTGAACATTATTGAGATGTTTATCAATTTTTAGGAGGTCCTTTTTATGTCAAAAAAGGTAAAACGCACGATCTCAGTCATCATTGCAGCTATCATGCTGCTCAGCACCATGTCCGTTCTTGCTTTTGCTGACCTTCCCACCTATCCGGAAGCCACAAGCAAGGAAACTGTCCCTCATGAGCACGTTGCGGCTTACAATGCTGACGGCACCGTCAAAGAGACGCTGGCCGAGTACGTACAGCCCACCTGCGTCAAGGAAGGCAGCAAAGAGTATTTCGTAAAGTGCACGATCTGCGGCAAAGAGATCCCCGGCACCCGTAGAAAGGTTACCGTCGATGTCCTTGAGAGCCATCATCAGGCTGGCCCCGTCAGCATCGAAAAGATCAAGCAGCCCACCTGCGACGCCGAAGGTTCTTACTATGAAGTCGTTCGCTGCGTGCTTTGCAACGAAGTTCTTTCCAAGACTCTGGTCAAGGTTTCCAAGACCAACGCTCACGTGCCGGATCTCCCCGTGAAGGAGAACGTCGTTCCCGCTACCTGCGCTGACGAAGGTTCCTACAAGTCCGTCACTTACTGCAAGGTTTGCGGCCTGGAGCTTGCTTCTGTCCTGAAGGTCATCCCGAAGCTCAACTACCACAAGGCTCCCGCTGGTGCTTATGTCAACGGCAAAACCCGTACCTGCGCTGACGGTGCTGAAGAGTGCGTCATCTGCGGCGCTGAGCTGAAGCCCGCGATCCCCCACACTTGGGATGCCGGCACGGTTACCATCAAGGCTACCGCTACCACTCAGGGTATGATCACCTACAGATGCCTTATCAACGGCTGCAACGCTCACTATGATGTGACCACTCCCGTTATCGACAACCCCTCCAAGGTTGGCGACGTTGATGGCGATGGCAAAGTCACCACGGCTGACGCCCGTCTGATCCTCAGATATGCTGTTGGTCTTGGCAAGTATGACAAGGTCATCACTGCTCTCACCGAGAAGTTCGCTGATATGGATGGCAACGCCAAGATTGAGCCCGCTGACGCTCGTATGGCTCTTCGCGCTGCTGTTGGTCTCCCGAACTGATTGCTGACCGGCAAATCGCAGAATAATTTCTGAATGATCCCGAACCCCGTAAAGGAAACTTTACGGGGTTCTTTTCATGCATGGAAATCGATTCATCAATCAATAAACAGTGAAACAATCCACCGGGCTACAAAGGAGGTGGCAATCAATAACTCATTGACAAATGTCAAATAACAAAGATTTCTTGATAAAAAAATGCAGGCCGCGAAGCCTGCATTTTGTAAGTGTATTGGAATGATTCGTGGATCAAAGTCCGTTTTTGATACGGTTCTCAGCAAAGCGTTGGGCGATGACGCCCTCGGGTTCGCCGGTGGCCTTGGATTCCTCCAGAATGCCGTAAACCGTGTTGTAGATGTTGTGGACCTGCTTCAGGACGTTCTCCTTGTTGTAGGTGGTGAACGCTTCCTGACCGGCGTTGATAACGCCGCCGCCGTTGATGATGAAATCGGGCGCGTAGACGATGCCCTTCTTTTTCAGGGCGATGCCGCACTCGTCGTCAAGAATCACGTTGTTGGCAGCGCCGGCGATGGCCTTGCACTTGAACTGCGGAATGGTGTCATAGTTGACGATGGCGCCCAGCGCGCAGGGAGCAAAGATGTCACAGTCAACACCGTAGATCTCGTCGGCGGCCACTTCGGTAGCGCCCAGCTCGTTGACGGCCTTCGCCATGATCTCGCGGTTCTTGTTGTTGCAGACGATCAGCTTGGCGCCGGCCTCATGCAGCTTGCAGGCCAGATCGAAACCGACCTTGCCAAGGCCCTGCACAGCGATGGTCAGACCGTTCAGGTCGTCGGTGCCGAACACAAACTTCGCGGTCGCTCTGATACCATCAAAGCAGCCGATGGCGGTAAAGGGGGAAGGATCGCCGCTGACGTCCGCGCGGCCCACCACGTAATTGGTCTTGCGCAGCATGATATCCGCGTCGTGGGTATCGGTGTTCACGTCTTCTGCGGTCAGGTAACGGCCGCCAAGGCTCTCCACGCACTCCGCATAGGCTTCAAACAGAGCGTCGGTCTTCTCGCTGGGATCGGCAATGATCACGCCCTTGCCGCCGCCGATGGGCATACCGGCAGCCGCGTTTTTGAAGCTCATGCCTCTGGAAAGACGAAGCACGTCGAACAGAGCGGCGTCCATGCTCTTATAAGGATACAGACGGCAACCGCCGAGGGCCGGACCCAGCTTGGTGCTGTGGATGGCGATGATGCACTTCAGACCGGCCTTTTCGTTGTTAAAAAACGCTACTTCTTCATGACCGTACTGAGCGATCATTTCAACAGTGTTCATTGGTATCAAACTCCTTTTTGTAAATATTTACCTTTATATAATAAAATTTTATGAATAAAAAGTCAATCTTTTTCATTCTCTGTTACGATAAAAAAAACTGCAGCATATAATGAAAAAAAGTGATAGAAAAGCAAAGGCAGCGCAAAGCGCCCGACTGTTGGCAAAGGTTGTTATCACTCCGTCCCGCTTTCCGCGTCCGCGTCGTGGGTGATATGCTCCGCGGTGGCGGTGCGGCGTTCGTTCAGCTCCCGGTACATGCGGTCCCGGGTCTGTTTGTCGATATTGAACCAGAACATGGGGATCATGCTGGTCAGCACCAGTATGGCCGGCAGCAGGGTAGCCATGGCGAAAATGCCCTTCTGTGCCTTCCAGGATTGCTCCCGCCCTTCGGTGTAGGCGGTCTGGTCGTAGTCGATCCATTTGAGGTACAGGGGCTGCAGCACGCCGTTGATCCGCGCCGGGATCTTGCATAGCAGGGTCGCCGCGGCGGCCAGCGTGGCCTCGTTCCGGCAGCCGCATTGCCATTCCAGATAGTCGTTGCACTCGTTGCTGATCTCGGAGATGGAGATGGACCTGGCCCCCCAGAAGGTGGCGTAAAGGCACTCCCACACGGCAGTGACCGGCAGCATGGGGGAGGTGAACAGCGACAGCAGCGTATTCTCCTTGATCTCGCCTTTTACAATGGTGTATTTGGTGGCGGGCTTCTGAAAGAAATATTTCCCGTCCTTGCGCTTTAAAAAACGCCCGTAAAACCACAGGGGGATGTAGAAGGTTTTGGCGAACACCTGGCCGATCATATAGATGGATTTGGTGGAAAAGTGCGCCGCCAGCTTGTTGTAGTTGGCGAAGGTGGTGGGCTGGAAGAAGAAGGAGGGGATCCCGGCGAAGGTCTCAAAGGTGGTAAAATCCAACACCTGACGGTAGTAATCGTTGGTGGAAAGGCCGGTGCCGAAGGAGCCCAGCGCGTTGGAGATCAGATAGGCCCGCACGGGGCGGTGGCTGAACACGATGCGGAGGCTGTCCCGGATGCGGGGCTTTTCGATCTTCTGGTGAACCCGCTCCCGGGCGATGGTGGTGTACCAGGAGATGATCACGCCGGAAAGCACGGTAGTGATAGCCCCCACGATCATCAGCGACCGGCCGATCAGCTGGTCGCTGGGCAGGTTGGATTTTACGATGCCGTGCTTGATGAAATCCAGCAGAAATTCCACAAACAGGTCGGGCAGGCGGGAATAGATGATGCTGAAATAGCCGGAAACCGCCAGCAGCCGCCGCCGGTCGCTGGGGTAGGGCGTGATGGTGGAAAGGTACCCGCCCACGGCGATCCCTTTGAAGTTGCCCACCAGCTCAATGAGCATGTTCAGCAATATATACAGGATGAATTTGCCCACGTGCAGGAAGTCGTTCACCGCCGCCGCGGGCAGCATCAGCGGCAGCAGCCAGAACAGGGTGGCGATCACCGCGTAGGGCAAGCCGCCCATAAAGATGTACGGAATGAACTTGCCCCAGCGGGTGCGGGTCTTTTCGATGATGAAGCTGACCAAAAAGTCGTCCACGATATCCCACACGCCGCCGATCAGGTTGTTCACGGACTGAAAACTGAGGTCGATCTTCAGCACGCTGTTGGTGAACAGATCCTTGTGCCCGTCGATATTAAAGCCCGTGCTGCCGTCAAACAGCATGTAGCCGATGGTCTGCTTGCGGGAGATCACCCGCCGGTCCACGTCCACCAATTGCCGCAGCCGCGCGTTGACCTGTTCCATCTCCTGTCCGCCGGAAGGGGCAGGCCGTTCATTACGCGTCATGATAGCACCCCTTTCCTCTCATTTCCACGCCGCTTTTTCTTCCCGTTCCCGCTCTGCCGCTGCGGCGGCGCGGGCGCGGGTCTCGTCCTGCATCTTCGTCAGGGCGTCCGCCATTTTCCGGCGGATCTCCAGCTCGCTCATGCCCTGCTTCACGTAACCGAAATACTCGTCGCTGGGCAGGCCTCCCACGTAACTGACCGTCCGCTTTATTGGCATACCGCGTTTGGCCAGAAACAGGTTGTAGACCAGCAGCGCCGCCAGCAGGCCCAGGTACACAAAAGCCCCCCAACCCAGCGCGCCGGAGGTGTACCCCGGCAGGGAAGAGGGGATATCCGTCCGCAGAAAGCACACGGCGGCGCCAGCGCCGCAGCCCAGCAGCGCCAGATTCAGCAGCAGGTTGCGCCCCTTGCCGTGCTTACCCAGCGACATGGGGGTGCAGATCAGGCACACCAGCACCAGCGCCAGCGACGCCAGCAGCAGCGCGGCGGCCAGCGACAGGGGATCGCCTTTTGCGGCGGCGGAAAACACGCTGCCGAAGCCCTCTCCGGAAAGGTGATTATATACCTGCACGGCTCCGCCGCTGGCAGAGAGGGCCGGGGCGGCCAGCCGGAACAGCGGCGCATATTCCTCTTTGAGGGCGCAGCGCAGTGCAACGGCCCCGTCCTCGGAAAGCTGCTCGGTGATGGCCATCGCGTTCACCCCGGCAATGGCCCGGGGGCCTTCCAGTCGGAATAGAGGCAGAAAAGCGCTCACCAGCGACAGAATCGTGATCGCCAGCCGCGCGATGGCCCAGGGCGAGCCGAAAAACGCCGCCTTGGCCCGGTCCAGCTTCGGCTGGAACCCGGCGTGCTCAATCTCCGTCCGCTCGGTTTCCGCTAGCAGACGCTCGTTGGAGGCAAAGTACACCATGTTCACGCCGCAGGCCGGGCAGTTGGGCCGCCAGTGGTAAAGCCGCAGCTTTTTGCCGCAGTGGGGGCAGTTTGCCATCAATATCCCTCCCCGTGAAAAAATCAGGAATAACGCGCGGGCCGGTGAGGACTCCACCTTATCCTGTCTATCAATAGGCGATATCCGGTCAATGATATCCGGTGCTCTTTATATTTCTATCATAACAAAACCGCGCGGAAAACGCAAGAACGAATCCGCGTTTTCCGCACGGTTTTCGATGAGGTTTTCGGTTGAAAGCAAACCGGCGCGGGAGAAATGGTTCTCCCGCGTCGGGTGAGGGGATCGGAGGGGGTCAGCAGACCGGTTCGCCTTTGGCGGCGAAGGTTTTGCCCGTCAGGGTGGCGGAGAGGGCGTCGCTGCGGTCGGCCTGGAGGAACTGGGGGTACTGCTCCCAGGTGTCTATGGTGGGCTGAACGGGGCTGTCCAGCAGGGTGAAATAGAAGCGGGTGATATCGGAATCCACCAGCGTGCCGCAGATGTGCTCGCCGTCCTTGATGAACCAGGTCTGGTCCCGGAAGGCGGCGGTGGAGGCGTTGACGCAGTGGTCCGCGGAGACGTATTTGGCGTCGCCCATGGCCAGCTCGCTGTCGGAAAGGGTCTTGCCCACCTCGCTGACCGTGGCTCCGAAGGACATGGCGCGGGTCTCCAGAATGCCGTCGCCCTGCAGGCCGGCGTTTTTGTATACGGGCACGTTGGGCGTGTTGTAGTTGGCCACCACGGAAAAAATCATGCCGTTATCCATGGCGGTCTGCAGCGTCGCCAGCTTGTTGGCGCACACCTCGCGCTGGATCTTGTCAGTCTTTTCAAACAGGGCGGGCCACTGGCTTTCGTCCTCGCCGTAAGCAAAGCGCTTTGCCTCCTCATAGCGCTCGGGGCTGCACAGCTCCCAGAAGGCGGGCATGGTGCCGAAGATGGGGATCAGCACCCGGCTGTAGATCTCCTCGCCGTAGTCGGCGGCGAATTTGTTCAGGAATTGGCACAGGCGGCCCAGGCTGCCGGTGCGGTACATCGTATGGAACAGCGGCGCCAGGGCGGGCAGCATACGGGTCAGGTAACGGTCGGCGGTGGCGGCGTCAAAAAGGATATCGCCGCACAGCACGTCGGTGGCGCACTCCGCGCCGTTCATGGTGGCGGAATCGGACAGCAGGGCGTTGACTTTGCCGCTGCCGTAATAGGTGAGGTAGGTAAGGGTGACGACGCCGCCCATGCTGCATGCCACCAGGTTTACCTTGTCCTTGCCGGTCTCGGCCATGGCCCGGTCGATCTCCTGTTCCAGCAGCGCCGCGTTACCGAAGGTATCCAGCCGCCAGTCGTAGGAGAAGAAGTACACGTTCTCCGCGCCGTAGTGTTCCACCGCGGAAAGGAACATGGCCAGCTGCCGCACGGAGGGCTCCCCGGGCAGGTCGGGATAGTTGGCCGCGGACCCCTCAAAGGTCCGCATGGTGACGTCGGGATCGGAGGGATCGCCGTTCGCGTCGCAGCCCATGTGGCCGAACAGCCCGTAGGCGTAATCCAGCAGCACGTCCACGATCTTATCCTTGCCGCCGGTAAGAAAGGCGGCGGGAATCTTTACCAGCGTTTTCAGCAGGTCGCCCGCGTTGAAATTGACGCTGGCCTTTTCCTCCCGGTCCGTACCGGCGTAGCGCACCATGCCGTTCAGCTGCATGCCGCGCACGATGATCAGCGGGTACTCGCTGGCCGCAATGGCGGGCGGCTCCACCGTATGGACGTCGGCCTTCACGGCCGCAAAGGCAGGCAGCGCGCAGCCAAACATCAGCGCCGCGCAAAGGAGAAGGGAGAGAAGACGTTTTTTCATGGGGTACCTCCGTGGTTAGTGATTAGTGGATAGTGGATAGTGATTAGTGGATAGTGGATAGTGATTAGTGGTTAGTGGATAGTG
>CAMJYF010000094.1 GCA_946409885.1 uncultured Clostridia bacterium
TTACCATGGGGTCGTCGCGGTATTGGTCGGCGATGAGGAAGTCGTATTCCTCGTTCCACAGGGGGATGAAATTCAGCCCGTAGATCTTCGCGGCGGAGAGGATGCCCATGCCCGCGTCCGCGTTGCCGGCGGCCACGGTGGCGGCCACCGCCGTGTGGGTGAATTTCTCGTTGGCGTAGCCGTTGATGGCGGCGGGGGAGAGGCCCTCTTGTTGCAGCAGGTAGTCCAGCAGCACCCTTGTGCCAGCGCCGCGCTGGCGGTTCACGTACCGGCAGCGGGTCAGGTCGCCCACGCCCTGTATGCCCAGCGGGTTGCCGGGGGCTACCATCAGCCCCTGCACGCGGCCCACGCCCTTTTGCAGCGCGGCGCCGCCCGCGGGAAAGTATTTTTTCACGTAGGCTTCGTTGTATACGCCGGTGGCTTCGTCCAGCAGGTGGCAGGCCCCCATGTGCGCCTGCCCGGCGGCCACGGCCCGCAGCGCGCCCATGCTGCCCACGTGGGAGGAGACCACCGTAAAGCCCAGCCCCCGGCGGTTCACCTCGTCGGCGACTTCGTCGATCAGGGGGTCGTGGCTGCCGGTGATCACCAGCGTGTTTTCCGTCTCCCGCCGGGGCCGCAGCAGCGATACCGTCACGGTCTCGCCCGCCTCAAACCCTTCGCTGTTCTGGGGGACCCGCAGCACGCCGCCCGCCTTGGTCACGCTGGTGACCACGCCCGCGCCACGGGGCAGCGGCACAGCGTAGCACACGCCGCCCACCGTGCCCAGCGTCACCCGGACGAACTCCTCGTATTTCAGGGAGGAGACCACCCGCCGGGTCAGCACCGCCGGGGCGGTTGCCGGCACCGCTTCCGTTCTGCCGTAGTACGCGTCGCACAGGGGCCGCGCCAGCTGTTCCATCACCACCATGGCGGAGACGGGGTAGCCGGGCAGACCGAGCAGGGGCTTGCCGTCCAGCAGCCCCAGCACGGCGGGCTTGCCGGGCCGGATGGCCACGCCGTGGAACAGCACCTGCCCCAGCTGGGCGCAGACGACGGCGGTGTAGTCGTCCCGCCCGGCGGAGGAGCCCGCCAGCACCAGCACCGCGTCGCACCCGGCGGCGGCCGTTTGTATGGCCTGCCGCAGCAGGGCCTTGTCGTCCTTTACGATGGGGTACACCTTCGCGTCCGCGTCCCACTCGGCCAGCTGCGCGGCAAAGATGGTGGAGTTGAACTCGATGATCTCCCCCGGCGCGGGATGGGCGGTGGGGGAGACGATCTCATCCCCGGTGGGGATGATCCCGAACAGGGGACGCTTTTTTACGGCAACCTCCGTTACGCCGCCCGCCAAAAAGGCTCCGGCCAGCGCGGGGGTGATTCTGGTGCCGGTGGGGGCGATCATGTCGCCCATGCACAGGTCCTCGCCCACCTGCCGCACGTGCTGCCACGGGGGCACGGCGGCCAGCAGACGGATGCTGCCGTCCGCGTCCTCCCGCACGTCCTCGATCATAATCACCGCGTCCGTGCCCTCCGGCAGGGGATCGCCGGTATCCACCACCGTGTAGTCGGCTTTGGTCAGGGTGATGGGCCGCTGCTCCGAGGCGCCGAATGTCTTTGCCGCCGCCACGGCCACGCCGTCCATGGCGCTGGCGTTGTAGTGGGGGGCGCTGATGACCGCGTACACCGCCCGGGCGGTGACCCGCCCGGCGGAACGCGCCGTGGGGACCGTTTCCGTCCCCGCCGCAAACCCCGCCGCCGCGGCGGCGGAAAGAAAAGCCGCTTTCGCCTCAGCCAGAGGCGTGTTATTCAGATAGTTGTGTTTCATTTTATGGGATCCTCATGATTTTTGACGACTGACGACTGTTCTTATCAGAACAGATAAACGATAACCGTCTCCCCTTGGCGCAGGCCCTCGCGGTCGCGGTCTATGCGGAGGTAGCCGTCGGCGGCGGAGAGCTGGGAGACGACGCCGGATTTGCCGTAGACGGGCGTCGCCTGGCCGTTTTGCAGGGAGACGCAGAGGTATTCCTCCCGCCCGTGGTTGGAGGAGACGTTTTCGGTGAGCGCCGCCGTCACCGCGGGACGGGGCAGGGGCGCGCCGGAGAGGACCTCGATGCAGGGCCGCACCAGTACGTCCGTGACGAAATAGCAGGCGGCCGGGTGGCCGGGCAGGCCGAACACGGGCGTTTTGCCGATTTTGCCGATCACCGTGGGCTTGCCGGGCTTCATGGCCACGCCGTGGGACTTTACCTCCCCCAGCGCGGCGATCACCCTGGCGGTCAGGTCCTTTTCCCCCGCGCTGGAACCGCCCGACAGCAGCGCCAGGTCGTTTTCCGCCGCCGCCCTTTGCAGTGCCGCCGTCAGGGCGGCCTCCTCGTCGGGGACGATGCCGTACCGACGGGTCTCGCAGCCGTGGGCGCGGCAGAGGGCCTCCAGCAGGTGGGCGTTCACGTCCCGCACCTTGCCGGGGGCCACGGGGGCCTCCGCCGGAACGATCTCGTTGCCGGTGGAGAGGATGCCCACCCGCGGCCGGGCCAAAACCTCGCACTCCGTGACGCCGGCGGCGGCCAGCACGCCCACGTCGGCGGGGGTCAGGCGGGTACCGGCGGGGAAGAGCGCCGCCCCCGCCCGGGCGTCGTCGCCCGAGCGCACCACGTTTTCCCAGGGGCTGACGGCCCGGTAGACCAGGCAGGTATCAAAATCGAAATCCAGGTATTCCACCGGCGCCACCGCGTCCGCCCCGGCGGGCAGCATGCCCCCGGTGGGGATTTTGACGCATTCGCCGCGACGGATCGGCTTTGCCGCCGCTTCGCCCATCAGGATCTCGCCGGTCACGGTCAGGTCGGCGGGGGCGGCCTCCCCCGCGCCGAACACGTCCGCCGCCGCCACGGCCACGCCGTCCATGGTGGAACGGGCAAAGCCGGGGATCTCCTCCGGGCAGCGGACGGCCTCCGCCGTCACCCGGCCGGGCAGCGCGGCAAGGGGCAGACGCTCCGCGCGTGCGACGCGCCGGGCCAGGGTTTCAGATAGAGTGACAGCGTTTTCTACGCTGATGACGTTGAGCATGGTAATGACCTCGTTCTGTTACAGGAAAGCAAAAGGTTCACAAGGGATGATAATCAGTCGTCAGCAGTCAGTCGTCAGAAATAAACAAGAGCAGAGAAACGGATGCCAACAAAATGCCAATCCTATTCAAAACAAGGGGAAACGTCGATTGGTTACCGTTGATTTGACGGATGATTCTTTCTGACGACTGACTACTGACGACTGGTGCCCCATTCTGATCCGGTCACCGCGCACGGCGGCAAACCGTCATCCCTTCCACAGGGCGAAAAACGCTTTGCCGAAGTCGCTCTCCGGCGTTCTGAACTGCTCTTTGCCGCCGTATTCCACCACGCGGCCCCCGTCCAGCAGCAATATCTTGTTGGCGATATCGAAGGCCTGTTTGGGCAGGTGGGTGGAAAACAGCAGCGTTTTGCCGGTCGCTTCGCATTCCTCCCGCAGCGCGCGGGAAAGGTACTCCCCGGTCTGCAGGTCGGCGGCGCTGAGGGGCTCGTCCAGCAGCAGCAGGCGGCAGCCGCCCGCCAGCATCCGCGCCAGAAACACCCGCTGCTGTTCCCCGCCGGAAAGGGCGGTCATTTTCTTTTTATAAAGCTGCTCCAGCCGGCATTTTTGCAGCAGCGGGGTCAGGTCCTTCGGCGCGCCGGGCGCGATACGGATGTTGTACTCCGCCGTGCCCCGGAAGGCGTAGGGGGACTGGGGCTGATAGCTGACGGCCTCCTTGGGGAAATCGCAGATGATCTCCCCCTCGTCCGGGGCCAACTGCCCGGCCAGCAGCCGCAGCAGTGTGGATTTGCCGGAGCCGTTCAGCCCGATCAGGGCCACCCGGTCGCCGTCTTCCACGGTCAGGTCATCAACGGACAGGGTAAAATCCGTGGCGAAGGATTTTTTCAGGTGTTGGATGCGGATCATTTCAGCTTCTCCCGCAGCGAATACGCCGGCACGTTGACCAGCAGCGCCAGCCCCATCAGCAGAATGCCCAGCGCCAGCGCCTTGGTAAAATCGCCCTTGTTGGCCTCCAGCAGAATGGCGGTGGTCATAACTCTTGTTTTGAACTGGATGTTGCCGCCCACCAGCGATACGGCTCCCACCTCCGCGATGGACCGGCCGAAGCCCATCAGCGCCACGCTGACGAACTGGCCGGCGCATTCCCGCAGCAGCAAAAGGGTCTGGCGGTATTTCGGGAGCCCCAGCCCCATGGCGGTCTCCCGCAGCAGGGCGGCCCGCTCCTCCGCCGCGGCGGCGCAAAGGCCCGTGACCACCGGCGTAATCAGCAGCACCTGCGCAATGACCATCACGGGGACGGAAAACAGCAGGTGGAACCGCCCGAAGGGACCGATGGAGCGGAACAGGATGAACACGATCAGCCCCGCCAGCACCGGCGGCAGGCCCATCAGCGTGTTGGTGAGCCGCAGCAGCGCCCCCTTGCCGGGAAAGCGGTTTTTGCCGATCATAACGCCCAGGGGGATACCCAGCAGCGCGGATATCCCCGTGGAAAAAACGGACATGACGAGCGTGGTGGCAATGATCTGCCACAGCTCTTTATCGCCGCCGAAAATCAGCCCGGCGGCCTCTTTGATTGTTTCCATGATTCAAAAAACGGCATTTTGATATAAATCGGCATTTTGTGTAAACCTTAAAAACAGCCGCTGCGAACCGGAAATGCCGCAGCGGCTGTGGGGGGGCGCGTGATTATTTGTCCAGCAGGAAGAACAGGGGCTCGCCGTATTCGGCCACGCCGTACTCCGCGATCAGCGCGGCGGCCTCGTCGGAAAGCAGCCACTCGATCAGGGCGTTGGCGCCTTCGGTGTTGATGGCGACGTCCGTATCCGCAAAGGCGGCGGCGTTGGGATTCACACCCAGCAGGGAATAGGTGTTCTTCATATCCTCGGCCTCTTCCTTCAGGATGGTCAGGTTGGGAAGGCTGTCCTTCATGGAAAGGTAGGTGGCCTTGTCGGTGAGGGTATAGGCGCTCATCTCATTGGCCTTGGTCAGGGTGTCGCCCATGCCGGAGCCCAGGGAGGAATACCAGCTTTCCCCGGTGGGGTCAAGCCCGGCCGCTTCCCAGATGCCGGTCTCTTTATTGTGGGTGCCGGAGTTGTCGCCGCGGGAGGCGAAGCCGGCTTCCGCGTTGGCGATGGCGGCAAAGCAGTCGGCGGCGCTCTCCAGATCCTTAATACCGGCGGGGTCGTCGGCAGGACCGACGATCACAAAGTAGTTGTACATAAAGGAAAGACGCTCGGTGGAGGCGTAGCCCTCCTCGATGAAGGCCTCCTCCTGCTTTTTGGAGTGGACCAGCAGCAGATCCGCGTCGCCGGATTTGGCGTAGCCGATGGCAACGCCGGTGCCGGCGGAGGCGACCTCTACTTTGTAGCCGGTCTTCGCCTCAAAGGCGGGCAGCAGATAGGGCAGCAGGCCGGAATCGTTCACGGAGGTGGTGGTGGCCATGCGGATCACCGCGTTTTCGGGGGCGGGCACCGCCGCGTCCGGGGTGGCGGCCGCCGTGGTGGTGATACCGTCAATTCCGGTGGTCTCATCCGTGGCGGGGGCGGCGTCGTCGGTCTTGCCGCCGCCCGCGCAGGCGGCAAAGCTGCACACGATGGCAAGCGTCAGTAACAGGGCAAACAGTTTTTTCATAATCCATACTCCTTTTCAAACACGGAAGGCAAAGCCGTTTCCCGCTTTCCCCTTTGGCCGTCGGCAGAGCCGGTGATATTGCGGCCACGTCCGGATCTCCCTGCGGCGGCTGCGCCGTGTAGGAAAAACGGATCGGACATGAATTATAAACAATGCCATCATAGCACTTTCCCCTTTTTTTGTAAAGTAACAATATTGTTATTGAAAAGAAACAGTAAATGTGATAAGATAAAATAAATAAGTGTGACGAAAGGCAGGCGGCGGTATGCGCGTTTCGGTATTGACGGCCAGCGACAGATGCTCCCGGGGGCAGGCGGAGGACAAAAGCGGCCCGCTGCTGTCGGAGCTGCTGAAAGGAGCGGCGGAGACCGTCTGTTACCGCTGCGTGCCCGATGAGCGGGAGCAGATCGCCGCGGCGCTGGTTTTTATGTGCGACGAGCTGCGGTCGGACGTGGTCTTTACCACCGGCGGCACCGGCTTCGCCCCCCGTGACGTGACGCCGGAGGCCACGCGGGACGTGATCGAAAAGGAGGTCCCCGGCATCCCGGAGGCCATCCGGTACGAGAGCCTGAAAATCACCCCCAAGGCCATGCTCTCCCGGGCCACGGCGGGCATCCGGGGCAGGACCCTTATCGTCAACCTGCCCGGCAGCCCCAAGGCGGTGCGGGAATCCCTGGCGGTGGTGCTGCCCGTGCTGGACCACGCCATTGAGACCATGAGCGGGCAGACGCTGTCCTGCGGAAAGGACTGACCATGATCGACCGGCTGGCCCTGCAGGGCTTTGACCTCTCCGGAAAAACGGCGGCGGTGATCGGCTGCGGGGGGCTGGGGTGCAACATCGCCACCCACCTGGCCTGCGCCGGGATCGGCCGGCTGCTGCTGTGCGACGGCGACACGGTCAGTGAGAGCAACCTGAACCGGCAGTTCTTATACACGGCGGCGGAGATCGGGAAGGAAAAAGTCTTTCTCGCCAAAGCGCGGCTTAACGCCACCGCGCCGGGGACGGCGATCACGGCGTTTTGCAAACGGATCGAAACGGCGGAGGACCTGTCCTTCGCGGCCGCGGCGGATATCGTCTTCGCCGCGCTGGACAACAACGCCGCGCGAGAGACCGTACAGATTTTCTGTACGGAAAATCGTCTCCCGCTGGTCAACGGCGGCGTCAACGGCTTTTTCGGTACGGCGTATCTGTATCTTCCCGGCCAAACGCCGGACCTGACGGCGGCGGGACAACTGACTGCGGAAAACGCCAGGACCCTCTCCGTCAGCAGCACCGTGGGCGTCATCGGCGCGCTGGAGGCCCATCTGGGCGTCCGGTATCTGCTGGGCGATACCGAACCCGCCGGAAAGCTGTATGTGTTTGACGATGGGGAA
>CAMJYF010000095.1 GCA_946409885.1 uncultured Clostridia bacterium
GCGCCAGCACCACCGCGTCCACTTCCGTCTCGGTCACGGTGCCGTTCTTCACGTTTTCCGTCACAATGCGGTCCGGGTACAGCTCGCACTGCCGTTCGCCGGTGCGGATCTCCGCCCCCTGCGCCGCCAGCCGGGGCAGGATGTCGTCGGTATGCTGCATCCAGGTGCCGGGGGCCACGACGGGGGCCATCTCCACAACGGTCACTTTACAGCCCTTTTCGCCCAGGAAATCCGCCGTCTCCAGCCCCGTCATGCCGGAGCCGATCACGGCCACCTTCTTGTTTTCCAGCTTCACCTTTTCCGTGAGAACGTCCTCAAAGGTGAGAATGTCTTCAAAACGGTATTTTCCCTTGAAGAAGGGCTTCAGCGGGCTGCTGCCCACGGCGCAGAACACCGCGTAGGGCTCGTATGCCTTCACCGTCTCCGGGGTGGCCAGCGTGTTGTAAACGATCTCCACGCCGTTTTCTTCGCACAGGGCGGTCAGGTCCTCGATGAACCAGCCGATCTTGTCCTTCTTGGGCGGCGTTTCCGCCAGCACCAGCTGGCCGCCGGGGGCGGCGTTCTTTTCCAGCACGGTGACGGCAAAGCCCCGCAGCGCCAGAATATAGGCGGCGGTAAGGCCCGCGGCCCCCGCGCCCACGACCACCACCTTGCGGCCGTCGCCGTCCTTTATCAGCTCCTCTTTCTCGTGACCCACAAAGGGGTTGACGGCGCACTCGCCGTGGCCGCCTACGTAGGCGTTGTTCTGCATGGATTCAATGCAGTTCAGGCAGCAGATGCAGCGGCGGATGGTTTTGCCCTCCTTTGCCTTGTTGGCCCAGTCGGGATCGGCGATGTGGGGGCGGCCCAGGGAGACCATATCCTGCACGCCCTCCTCCAGCTGCTGCTCCGCCTGCTCCGGCGAGCGGATCAGGTTGGCGGCGATGACGGGGATCTTCACCGCGTCCTTCACGGCCTTGGCCATGTACTTGCGCCAGCCCGGCGCAAAGGAGACCGGCTCCAGCCAGTAGTTGAAGGTATCGTAGCCGCCGCTGGACACGTCGATGGCGTCGACGCCGAGGCTTTCCAGGTATTTCGCGATTTTCACGCCCTCCTCCAGACCGTAGCCCTTCTCCGGCTGGCCCAGATAGGAGTAGCACTCGTCCACGGTCAGGCGGACGATCAGGGGGAAGTCCCTGCCGCACTTTTCGCGGATGCCGTTGATGATATTGGTGATGAACCGCATACGGTTTTCAAAACTGCCGCCGTATTCATCCGTGCGCCGGTTGGTGACGGGGCTGAAGAACTGCTGCAGCAGATATCCGTGGGAGGCGTGCAGCTCCACGCCGTCGCAGCCCGCAATCTTCACCCGCACCGCGCCGTCGATAAAGTTCTGTTCCAGTTCCTTGATCTCCTCATGGCGCAGAGCGCGCACGCGGCCCCCCGCGAAATAGGCGGGGTCGCACTTGGACGGCGCCACGGAGGAGGGGACAATGTTCTTTTGCAGCAGCGTGGGCCCCACGGCGGGGGTCAGCTTGTACAGCAGCTTGCCGTAAAGGCCATGGGTGGCCTGCTCCGCCTTGATGCTCATGGGCACGGTGCCCACCAGCAGGCCCACATTCTGGCGGCCCGGGTGGTGCAGCTGCACAAACAGCCTGGCCCCGTGGTTGTGGATGCGCTGGGCCAGCTCTGAAAGAGGCGCGATCTGTTCGTCGGAGCTGACGGAAAGCTGGGCGAAGGCCGCCGCGCCGGTTTTGTCGTTGACGCGGGTGATCTCGGTGATGATCAGCCCGGCGCCTCCCTTGGCGCGTGCCTCGTAGTAATCCAGCATTTTTTCGGTGGGTTTGCCGTCAAACCGGCCGAAGCCCATCAGCATGGGGGCCATCACGATCCGGTTGCGGATCTCACAGCCGCCGATGTTGATCGGCGTAAACAGCATTTTCTCACTCATCCCAGCTCTTCCCCGTTCCGTTCTTCAGATTTTGCAGATACTCGTTGAATTTCCGCTTTTCCAGCCCCCAGTAGACCGTTCTCACCGGCGGGATCACGCCCATCAGGATCTTGGCGAAGGTGAACAGCCCGCAGGGGCTCACCTTGTTTTTGCCGTTTTCAATGCCCGCCACCATTTTGCGGGCCACCATGGCGGGGTCCTGCACCGGGAAGGGCTTTTTGTACTGAATGGGCGCGGAGGTACGGAAGAAGTTGGTATCCGTCGCCACCGGGTACAGGCAGGTAAGCTGCAGGTTCTGCGGCTTTTCCAGCATAATGCCCTGGCGGAAGCCGTTCATAGCGAATTTGGAGGCGCTGTAGACGGTGTACCCGGGCATGGACATCTCCCCGATGGCGGAAATGGTGATGGCCAGCGTGCCGGGGCGGCCGTTCAGGTATTGCAGGTACTTCTGATAGGTATAGATGGGGGAGAACACGTTGGTTTCAAACATCCGCTGCACCCGGTCCCAGTCGCAGTAGCTGACCTGCTCATAGTAGGCGTAGCCCGCGTTGGCATAGAAAAGGTCGATGAACGGGAACAGCTCCTCCGCCCGGGCGAAGATCTCATCCACGGCTTCGGCGCTGGAAACGTCCTTTTGCATCACAATGACCTTCTCCGGGTCGAATTTGACCAGGTTGTCGGCGTCCGTATCCACGGCCAGCACGCGGTTGTCGCCCTTGACGAGGAGCTTGAGCACCTCAAGGCCGATGCCGCTGTTGCAGCCGGTCAGAACGATATTCTTTCCGGTAATCATAAGAAAACACCCCTCATTTTCTCATATTATATTATCTCTATTCTACCATTTCAGAAACAGTTTGACAAGGGCTAATTCCTCACAGGAAAGCAAAAATAATGCCGGTTTCGGAAGAAACTTGCTGAATAGCATGACAATATTCCGATTTCGGCATTTTTTGATTGACTTTTGCCCCGTTTTATGGTTTAATGATAGTAAAAGAAAGGCGGCGACGCATTTGGTAAAGCGAACAAACTATCTCAACAGACTGAAACAATGGCAGGATCGACCGGTCATCAAGGTGGTGACCGGCATGCGGCGCTGCGGGAAATCCACGCTGCTGGAGCAGTTCCAGCAGGAGCTGCGAAGCGAAGGGGTGCCGGAAGAGAGGATCGTCGCGCTGAACTTTGAAGCGTTGGAGAACGAGGCCCTGCTGGATTACCGGACGTTGTACCGGCACATCGTGGACAGGCTGCATCCCACGCAGACGACCTATGTTTTTCTGGATGAAATCCAGATGGTCCCGGAATTTCAAAAGGCCGTGGACAGCCTTACGCTGAAGAAGAACGTGGACCTTTATCTCACCGGATCCAACGCATTCCTGCTTTCCGGCGAGCTGGCCACGCTGCTGTCCGGCCGCTATATCGAGATCAACATGCTGCCCCTGTCCTTCGCTGAATACTGTGAACTGCGGGGCGCTGCGGGGGATGCGGCCTTTTCAGATTATCTGCGCTGGGGCGGGCTGCCGCAGCTGGCAGCGCTGGCGCTTTCGGCGGAACAGGCGGAAAGCTATCTGGAGGGTATTTACAACACGGTCATCGTAAAGGATATCGAGCAGCGCCAAAGCCGCCGGGAGAACGACCCCAACAAGCGGAAGATCACGGATCTGACACTGCTGAAAAACGTCGCCCGGTTTCTTGCCAGTTCCGTCGGCAGTCCGGTTTCCGTAAAAAGCATCGCGGATTATATCACCTCGTCCGGGCGAAAAGTGTCGCAGAACACAGTGAGCGATTATTGCGCCGCTTTGCAGGAGCCGTACCTGTTTTATCCCGCGGAACGCTTTGACGTGGTCGGAAAACAGTTGTTGAAGCAAAATCAAAAGATCTATATCGTCGATCTTGGGCTGCGCCGCCATCTGGTGCCGCGGAACAGCTATGACCTCGGCTTTTCCCTGGAAAACGTCGTCTATCTGGAGCTGCGGAGAAGGGGCTATCGCGTCAACGTCGGCAAGCTGGGCGCCGCGGAGATCGATTTTGTGGCGCGGAAAAACGAACGGCTTTCCTATTATCAGGTCACCGCCTCCATGACGGAACAGAGTACCTTTGAACGGGAGATGGCCCCACTGCGGTCATTGACGGACAACTATCCGAAGACGGTGCTGACGCTGGACCGGTTCACAACAGGCGATTACGGCGGCATTGAAGTCGTCAATGCGGTGGACTGGCTGCTGCGCGGAACGGACTGACGCTTTGACAAAAAAACAACCCACCATGACTTACCGCAAAGGGGCGTCATGGTGGGATTATTGCTGCTTTCCGCGCGTTACGCTCAGCTGTTGGCGCTGGCGGCGGAGACGTACAGCTTGTTGATATTCTTCAGCACGCTCTTGCAGGCGAAGCTGTAGAACGCCTTTTCGGTGGTGATGTCGCCGATCTCTTCCTGAATGGCGTCGGTGTTGGAGGCCACCAGGCCGTCGCCGATGTCATGGCGGATATCCGCCTTCCAGGAGGGCTCGTCCTCTCTGGAGACGAAGTACATCACGTGCCAGCCGTAGTTGGTCATCACAATGCCGGTATCGCCGGGCTGACGGGACTCGTCGTATACCCAGTCCTCAAACGGGGCCACCATCTGGCCTCTGGGGATATCCGTGTAAAGACCGCCGCCGCCGTTGGTGGCGTTCTCGCCCACGGAACCGGTATCGGCGCTGTACTGCTCGGCCAGCTGGCCGAACGCCTCCGCGGTCTGCTCGCCGTTCTTGTACTGATCCAGGATATCCTTGGCCTGCTCATAGGCTTCCAGCACGACCTTGGCGGAATAGGTGGTATCCGCGTTGGTCACCTTGGTGCCGTCGGAGGCCTCCACCGTTCTGACGGTGGTATCGTCCAGCTCGCCCGCGTCGGTGCCGGTGGCGGCGTCCGTGGCGGTGGCGTCGGTGGCGGTCTGGGATTCCAGCTCGGACTTCACGCTGTCGAAGGAGATGAGGATGTGTCTGGCGGAAACCAGTGCCTCCTCGCTGCGGTAGGCGGGGTTGATGAGATAGATCACGTAGGCGTAATCGTCGGTGGAATAGGTGCGCTTGTCGCCGGTCTTGCGGGCGGCGTCAAACAGCCAGTCGGCCAGATCCGCGCCGATGTTGGAGGAAACGATGGATTTTTTCAGGCCCTTGACCAGGGAAGCGGTGTCGCTTTCAAAGGTCTCTCTGTCGCCCTCGTCGCAGTATTCCTTTGCCAGCTCGATGAAGGAAGCTTCGTCGGTGATCCTGCCCAGCATCTCTTCGCCCCTGGCTTCCACGGCGGCCTGATCGGCAGCCACGGCATCGGTGGCGGAGGCGGCGTCGGTACCGGTGGCGGCGCTGTCAGCCTTCGGCAGGGACATGCCCAGCAGGCGGATATCCACCAGCTGATAGGCGGTGGGATCCTCCGCGTATTTGGCCTCGATCTCCTCGTCGGAAATACCGCTGAGGATCGTCTCGCTCTCGGCGGTGGCCACCTGGGAAACCAGGAACTGATTCTCCAGCAGCGAGCGGAACTTCTTTTCGTTCAGGCCCTTGCCGTACAGCACGCTGATGTAGCGGGAGGTGGAATAGCCGTACTGGTTCGCGTAGTTGGCCAGCTCGGAGATCTCTTTGTCGATCGCGGCTTTGTTGTCTTCGGAAAGCGTAATGCCGTCCGCCTTGGCCTTTTTCAGGTAGTAGTCGGCGTTTTCCAGCGTCTCCTTCACCTGGTTGCGGAACAGCTCGTCATAGGTGATGGTGTTGCCGTCCTCGTCGGTGGTGGTCTGCGCGGCCGGGTCCTTGGTGGAATCAAACAGCGCGACGCCAAGGGAATTCTGCGAGTTGGCATAGGTGTGATACACGTTGGTATAATAGAAGCTGTATTCGGCCACGGTGTAGGTCTTGTCGCCCACCTTCAGGGCGGGCATCACCTTCTGCGGAACGCCGAACTGATACAGGCCGAAGCAGCAAAGCGCCAGCACGGCGACGATGCAGATGGCGTAGATAATGATGCTGACGATCTTGGTGGAGTCAGCGCCGCCCTGCTTGCGGGTCTTGGCGGCCTTCGCCAGTCTCTTTTTTCTTTCCAAACGGTAATCGTTCGTTTTTTCTTCCGTTTTAGCCATGATGAAACACCTTTCAAAATCATATTCAGGTGGATAAAACACCACACAACGTGCTATTATATAATATTACAAAAAAAAGTACAAGGGAAAAATGAAAAAATTTATTGACAATCTTGAAATCTTTACCATCATTTGCTATAGTAAAGAAAGGGAAATGAAAAGGAGTGATTATTTTGCTTTTTGCGATAGACATCGGAAATACCAATCTGACGATCGGACTTTACGATGAGCAAAAGCTGATTTTTCTGGCGCGGCTGGCCACGGATACCCGCCGGACGGCCGAGCAGTATGCGTTGGAGCTGAACCAGATCGCCGCGCTGGATAAAAAATCCATGTCCGCGGTGACGGGGGCCATCATCAGCTCCGTTGTGCCGGAGCTGACGGGCGTGCTCAAGCGGGCAGTGTTCCTGCTGACGGGCATCGTCCCCGCCGTGCTGGGGCCGGGCCTGAAAAGCGGCCTGAACATCAAGATCGACAACCCCGCCCAGCTGGGCGCGGACCTGGTGGCCGGGGCCGTGGCGGCGGTGAACCGCTACGAAATGCCCTGCCTGATCATGGACCTGGGCACCGCCACCAAGATCAGCGTGCTGGATGAACAGGGCAATTACCGGGGCTGCACCATCTCCGCGGGCGTATCGCTGTCGCTGAACGCGCTGGCGGGCTCCGCCGCCCAGCTGCCAACCGTCAACCTGGACGTGGAAAACTGCCCCGCCTACGGCACCAACACGGTGACCAGCATGCAGGCGGGCATCATCCTGGGCACGGCCTCCATGCTGGACGGCCTCTGCGACCGCATCGAGGAGAGCCTGGGCGTCCCCGTGAAAACAGTGGTGGCCACCGGCGGCCTGGCCGGGGATATCACCCGCCACTGCCGCCGCCAACCGGTCTACGAGCCCAACCTGGTGCTGGACGGCCTGCGGATCGTGTACGAAAAGAACGCGAAATAAGGATTTGTCGGGGCGACGCGAAGCGTCGCAGGTTTTAGGTTTATAGGTGATAGGT
>CAMJYF010000096.1 GCA_946409885.1 uncultured Clostridia bacterium
TGGACGTCCGCGTGACGGATCATGAGACGGGCGAGATCCTGTATGAGGGCGCCCGTACCGTTCCCGCCGGAGAAAACGTCACCGCCGCCGGTCTGCGCCTGTTCGCCAGCGACAAAAAGCTGCTTCTGATTGATTACAGCGTCAACGGAAAGCGGTATCACAACCATTACATCGCCGGAAATCCCCCCTTCGACGCGCCGACCATGCTGCGCTGGGTGGATGAGATAAAAAAACGATTGGCGGAATAATGATATTCCCCATTTTTCTCGCTCAAAAAAACTATATGAACAGGAGTTGTTGCAACATGATGAAAATCGGCGTGATCCCCGATTCTTTCCAGGTGCCTTTCAAAGAGGCCGTTGTGCTGGCCAGGGATATGGGCGTGCAGGGGCTGCAGCCCTATGTGACCCGCGGCGAGCTGGCCCCGGAGAACCTTTCCAAAGAAGACCGCCGCGATATTCTGCAATATGTGCGGGATAACGGTCTTGTCTTTTCCGCCCTGTGCGCGGATTTCGGCCTGCACTTCAACGAAAAGGGCACCAACGAAGAGGGCATCAAAAGGACCATGGCCATGATGGACCTGGCCCTGGATTTCGGCACCCATGTGATCACCACCCACATTGGCAAGGTGCCGGAGGACGAAAACTGTGAGGCCTACTGCAACATGGTGGCCACCATCGAGCGGTTGGGCCGTTACGGCGATGAGATCGGCGTTTCCTTTGCCACAGAGACCGGTCCCGAAAAAGCCCTGCCCCTGCGCTCCATTCTGGAAAAGGCGGATACAAAAAGCGCCAAAGTCAATCTGGACCCGGCCAATTTCGTGATGTGTTCCGCCCAGGACCCGGTGGAGGCGGTGCATATCCTCAAGGATTATATCGTTCACACCCACGCCAAGGACGGCGTGATGAACCCGGACGGCTCCTATACGGAATACCGGCTGGGCGACGGCGGCGTGCCCTTCCCGGAGTATCTGGCGGCGCTGAAGGAGATCGGCTACGACGGTTTTCTCACCATCGAACGGGAGGCGGGCGCCACCCGCTTTGACGATATCAAACACGCCGTTTCGTTCCTGTCCGCCATTCTGGAAAAGCTTTACTGAGATGAGTGCTGCCATTGCGGAAGGGATCGTCTTCCGCCGGATGCGTCCCGCGGACCGGGAGGGCGTACAGTCCTTCTTTGATGAAATGGGGCCGGAGAGCGCCGCGTTTTTCAACGTGGACCATGGCAACGAAAAGCGGGTGATGGCGTTCTTTGCGGACGGCAAGCCCGACCATCGCTTTTGGGTGGCGGAAGCCGGCGGCGACATCGTCGGCCTGGCGTTTATCTGGGATCTGTTCTCCATGATCCCCTGGTTCGGCGTCGCCGTGCGGGACGGCTGGCAGGGGAGGCATATCGGCACCGGCGTGGTGAACGCCGTGTGTGAGGAATGCGCGGCGGAGGGCCGGGGCGGCCTGCTGCTGCGCACAGCGGAAACCAACCGCGCCGCCCGGGCCCTGTACGAAAAATGCGGCTTTGAGCAGCTGGGGCGGCATCCCTCCGGTGAGATCCTCTACCTGAAACGGTTTACCCTGTAACCTCCGGCCATAAATAAACAACAGCGGGTCCGTCCTTCCGGCGAACCCGCTGCCCTTATACATAGCGTTCAATGGTGATGAATAATCGTCCTTTTTTGCTGTTGCCCGTCACTTCCCGGTAGACGAACCGGCCGAAGCCTCTCACGGAGACGGTGTTGCCCTCTTTCAGCTGGGCGGCGCCGCTCATCAGCAGCTTGCCGTCCACAAACACCTTCTGTGCGGCAAACAGCTTTTCCGCGTTCCCGCGGGAGAGGTTGTACGCCGCCGCCACTACGCCGTCCGCCCGCAGGGAATTGACGTTCAGACTGACGGTCTCTGTGCGGAACAGCGCCCCCTCCGGCAGCTCCCCGGTGATCTCACATGAAACCGTGGTGTGCTTTACGGTGGAAAGGTTCCCGCACAGATACGGCGCGATGCGCTCCAGCGCGAACAGCCACGCCACGTTGTCCCGCAGCACGATATCCCCCAGGCAGGACCGTTCGATCCCCAGGCTCATCAGCGCCCCAAGGATATCCCGGTGGGTGAGCTCGTCGGAAAACTTCTGCTGCAAAGGGCTGATTCTGACGCAGGCGATGGGGAAGGGCGCTTCATATCCCAACTCTTGCGTATCCCCGAACCGGGCAATCACCCGCTCGCACCCATTTGTGCCGCCAAAGCAGGCAAAGGGCGTCAGCTCCCGCCGCAGGGCGTTCAGCGTGTTCTGCTCGTCCAGGTTCAGAAAGTCGGTAAAGGTGAAGCGGTTGGCCCGGTCCGCCTTGTGGGAAAGATCCCGCAGGTGCGCGGCAAAAACGTCGTCCATGCTTAAAATGCCACGTCGGCGTACACCGGGTAATGGTCGCTGGGCAGGTCGCCGTCCACGGTATCGCGGACAACGGCAAACCGGCTGACCGTCACGTCGCCCTTGGCGAAAACGTAGTCGATGACGGAGCCGCTAAAAACAGGATAAGCAAAGCCGTGGTAGGTGATTCCTTTGTCCGTCTCCCTGGCCGCGTCGCGGCAGTCGAAAAAGCCGCCGTCCAGCACCGCCCTGCAGGGGGCGGAATCCGGCGTCACATTGAAATCGCCGGTAAAAAAGGCGGGGTGTCCCTGCGCGATCTCGCTGCCGCGGGCCGCCACCAGCTCCGCGCCCTTCTGCATGGCAATGGGACCCACGTGATCCAAATGGGTGTTGAGATGGACGAATTCTTTCCCCGTCTCCTTTTCCTTCAGCTTCGCCCAGGAGCAGATGCGCACGCAGGCCGCGTCCCAGCCCTTGCCGGGCTTTTCCGGCGTTTCGGAAAGCCAGAAGGAGCCGGAATCCAGCAGCTCATATTTCTCTTTTTTATAGAACACGGCGGAAAATTCCCCGTCCTCCTTGCCGTCCTCCCGGCCCACGCCCACGTAGTCGTAGGCGGGCAGGCAGGAGCGCAGCGCCTTCATCCAGCCGATGTGGGCCTCCTGCACCCCGAACACGTCCGGGTCGTAATTGTATATCGTTCTGACGGCCAGCGGGGAACGGAAGGGCCAGTCCCGTCTGCCCCTTCCGGCGCACAGCAGGTTAAAGCTCATGATTCGCATCGCGTGATTCCTCCCTTATCTTTCAATGCCTCCACTGTACCACAAAACAGAAAATATTGCAAATAAAATATGAAAAAGTATAGTATATTTTTTTTGTTTGTGCTATGATGAAGAAAAAACAGAAGGAGTCTTTCTTATGCTGACACTGAATATCATTCCCTATTGCGCCGTCGCCCTGTTCGGCCTGGTCTTTCTTGTTATGTTCCTGGTCACCCGGGTGAAGCAGGCCACCCCGAAGGCCGCCGCCATCAAGGCCATGACCAGCGTGTGCTTCATCCTCTGCTGGCTGATGCTGGCAAAGCAGCAAATGAACGATTTCGCCATGTTCATCGGCGGCGGGCTGCTGTTCGGTCTGCTGGGCGATATCTGGCTGGACCTGAAATTCTGCTACCCGCAGGATGACGACCTGTTCACCAAGCTGGGCTTTTCCTCCTTCGCGGTGGGGCATTTCTTTTATATCTGCGCCGTGCTGCTGGGCGTTAACGGCCAATTCCAGCCGCTGGCGCTGGCCTGCGCGGCCGGCGTGGCGGTGATCGCCGGGCTGGTGGTCTTCTTCGGCGAAAAGGCCATGAAGCTGCGCTACGGCGCGTATAAAATGATCTCCACCCTCTACGGCGCGCTGCTGTTCTTTATGACGGCGTTTGCCATCTTCACGGCTGTCTTCGCCGGTGTAAAAGAAAATACGCACCTTTTGGTGATGGGGATCGGCGGCGTGTTCTTCGTCGTCTCCGATCTGATCCTTTCCGGCACCTATTTCGGCGAGGGAAAGAACCGTCCGGTGGATATCATCACCAATCACGTCACCTATTATCTGGCCCAGTTCATCATCGCCGCTTCGCTGGCATTTATGGCGTAAGCGCGGAAAGGAAAGACAATGCGCAGAAATCAGACCCTTGATTTTTCCGGAATCACAACCTACGACGCCCGCGACCGGATCAACCTGGTCACCATCGACAACATGATGACGCCCGGCGTCACCCCCCACGAGCCCTATTCGGCGGAAGGCTTCGACGAACTGATCGACCGCATCGTCGCGGCCAGGAAAAACGGCCGCCCTGTCATCTGGAGCATGGGCGCCCACGTGGTGAAAAACCGTCTGTCCCGCTATATCATTGCACTGATGAAAATGGGGATCATCACCCATATCGCCGCCAACGGGGCTACCAGCATCCACGACTTTGAGCTGGCCTATCTGGGCGGCACCTCGGAGGACGTTCCCACCGCCATCGAGGACGGCTCCTTCGGTATGTGGGAGCAGACCGGCGCGTGGATGAACGAGGCCATTCAACTGGGCGCGGCAAAGGATATGGGCTACGGCGAGGCGCTGGGGGAGTATATCGACATGCGCCCGGAGCGGTTCCCCAACCGGGAGGACTGCATCCTCTGGAACGCTTATCAGCTGGATATCCCCGCCACCTATCACATCGCGCTGGGTACGGATATCATCCACCAGCACCCCACCTGCGACATGGAGGCCATAGGCAAATGCTCCGGTATCGACTTCAAGAAGATGGCGTACAGCGTTTCTCAGCTGGACGGGGGCGTGTTCCTCAACTTCGGTTCCTCTGTGATCGGGCCGGAGGTGTTCCTCAAGACGCTGTCTATCGCCCGGAATCTGGGGTATCCCACCTTCCATATCACCACCGCCAATTTTGACCTGATTGACCTCGGCGACTACCGCTGCAAGATCGGGTATGAGGATCCCAATTACTACTACCGGCCCCGCAAGAATATCGTCAACCGGCCCACCTGCCGGGGCGGTATGGGCTGGCACTTTACCGGCGACCATCAGGTCACCATCCCCACCCTGTACGACAAACTGAAAGAGGCGGGGTTCTGATATGCTGACACAGGAACGGATCCACGCCATCGAAAAAGCCCTGCGGAACAAAACCGTGGCTATTCTGGGGGATTTCTGTCTGGATATCTACTGGCAGGCGGATATGACCCGCTCGGAGCTGTCCCGGGAGACCCCGCATTTCCCGCTGCCCGTGGTGGAGGAGCGCGTCTCGCTGGGGGCGGGCGGCAACGTGGCGGCCAATCTGGCGGCCCTTGGCCCCAAGGAGATCCTCGCCGTCTCCCTCTATGGTGCCGACTGGCGCGGGCGGCTGCTGGCGGAAGAGGTCAAAAAGGCCGGCGTCTCGCCGGAGTGGCTGGTCCCCTCCGGCCAGCGGTTCACCAACGCCTACTGCAAGCCCCTGCGCAAAGGCATCTCCGCCACGGTGTATGAGGACCCGCGGCTGGATTTTGAAAACGACGTGCCGATCGGTGAAGCCGTGGAGGAAGCGGTGATCCAACGCCTCCGCAGTGCCGCGCAGAGGGCTGATCTCCTCTGCGTGGCCGATCAGTTCCGGTTCGGTGTCGTCACTGCCCGGGTGAGAAGCGAGGTCATCGCGCTGGCGAAAAGCGGACTGCCCGTGATCGTGGACAGCCGTTACCGCATCGGCGAATATACGGACTGTCTCCTGAAGCCCAACGAGGTGGAATGCTGGCGGGCGGTATACGGCAACGACGGCTACCGGGACGCCTCCCTGCGCGACCTGACAAATGCCGCCGACGCGCTGGCAAAAAGGAACCGCGCAACGGTATTCTGTACGCTGGGGGCCAACGGCTCCTACCTGACGGAAGGGGCCAACGGTATCCGCACTTCTGCCGTTTCCGTCAGCGGAGAGGTGGATATCTGCGGGGCGGGGGATACCACCCTGGCCGCCTTCACCTGCGCTCTGGCCGCCGGGGCCACCCGGGAGGAGGCGGCGCGGCTGGCCGCCATGGCCTCCGCCGTCACCGTAAAAAAAATTGGCGAGACCGGCACGGCCACCTTTTCCGAGTTGCTTTCCCTGGCGGAAGCAGCGTCCGGCGCTTTATAACCCATGATGAACAAAAAACGCCCCGGGGCGGCCTGTGTGCCGTTCCGGGGCGCGTCGCGTTATCTTATTGCGGGGGCATGAACACTTTTATCTTCTTGCCCAGCCGGTAGTGCAGCTCGTTGTCGTGCAGGGTCAGTTCAAACTCCGCCCTGTTGCCGTCGTTATCCACCGCGTACTTTGGCAGAACGCCGTCAAAGCGGATATCCAGGCAGTCGGTGGAAAAGGTATCGGCGTACTGCACGTAATCCGCCAGGTTGATCTTGTCCGTCAGGTACTTGGTGAACAGCTCCGGCACCAGCCGGGGGGAAAGCTCCCGCAGGAAGAACACCTCAAACCTGCCGTCGTTCTGGTCGCTGTTGCGGTACAGGTTGATGCCGCCCATGCCCTTGGAGGTGGTGATCAGCGCCAGACAGGTGGCGATGGATTTCGTCTCCCCGTTGGCCGTGTAGGTGATCTTCACCTTTTCCGGCCGCTTCAGGATGATGGGCAGCGCGGAGACCACGTAGGCCGCGTGGCCCAGCCGTTTTTTCAGTTTGTTGCTCACCAGAAAGGGGATGGGCGCCACGTAGCAGAAGGCGGAAACATAGCACACCGGCTCCCCGTTCACCAGCAGGGAATCCGTGGTGGTCTCCACGCCCTCCGCCACCAGCTTGTCTATGCCCTTATAGGGGTCGTGGCGGGCCATATTGTAGTTGTTGGCCATATCGTTGGTGGTACCGGTGGCAATGTGAGCGTAAACGCAATGCTGGTCGATCTCGTTAAAGGCCCGCACCGCCTCGTTGACGGTGCCGTCGCCGCCCATGGTGATCACGTAATCGCACAGCGCGTCCTGCTCCTTGATCAGTTGGATCACATGGCCGGAATACTCGCTTTTCAGCACCCGCGTCAGCGTAAAGCCCTTTTCGGTCATTTTTTTGACCAGATAATCCAGAATCTCCTGCGAGAAATGCGGCGACACGGGATTGTAGATCACACAAAAGGTCATGTATATTCCTCCCTTTATGCTCTATGCAAATAATAAACGGGTTTTATGATAGAATAACT
>CAMJYF010000097.1 GCA_946409885.1 uncultured Clostridia bacterium
TCCGCCCTATGTAAACAGATAGTAGTCGCGCCGGGCGTTTTTGGCCCGGGACATGCGGATGTGATCCTCCCGGCTGAAGATGATATGGTCGCACAGCCTTACCCCCATGGCGTTCAGCGAGGCGGCCAGCTTGTCCGTCATGGCCACGTCCTGCGCGGAGGGCACCGCGAACCCATGGGGATGGTTGTGCGCCGCGATCACGGCGGAGGCGTTCAGGAACAGCGCCCGCCGCGTCACCGCCATCACGTCCATGACCACGGCGGTATCGTCGCCTTCCGAAAAGACGTCCGCCGCGATCAGCTCGCCCCGCCCGTTGAGAAAGGCCGCCATGAACACCTCGTTGGACCGCCCGATAAAGCGGGGCTCGAAAAACGCCACCGCGTCCTCCGGCGTCAGCAGCAAGGTACCGGGGGCCTGACGGCTCTGGGTATACATCCGGGCAAACTCCGGGATCATCTTCAGAAAGACCGCCGTCTCATCCCCCACGCCCGGCACGCCGCGCAGCGCGTCATAGGGGGCGTCGCATACGGCGGCCAGCGAGCCGAAGCGGGCGATCAGGTCATGGGCCAGCCCGTTGGTATCCTGCCGGGGCGAGGTATAGAACAGCGCCATTTCCAGAATGTTGTGCGGCTCGAAATGCTCGAACCCGTCCCGGACAAAGCGCTTTTTCAGCCGCTGCCGGTGGCCCTCGTGCTGGTTCAGCCGGTCCCTGTCCGGCATTTCCGTCATACGCTCATCTCCCCAACAAAAGTATAAAGAGGTTCTCCATGAAAACGTTCATCATCGGCAAAAACGACGCCGGCCAGCGGTTCGACAAGTACATCGCCAAAACGCTGCCGTCGCTGCCGAAATCCCTGCTGTATAAATATCTCCGTACCAAGCGCATCAAGCTGAACGGCAAAAAGGCGGAGATCTCCGCGCGCCTGCGGGAGGGCGACACGGTGGAAATGTATATCAGCGACGAGTTCTTTGCCGAAAAGGAGGAAAAATACGCTTTCCTCGGCGCGGGAAAATCGCTGGATATTCTGTATGAAGACGACAATATTCTGGCGCTGAACAAAAAGGTGGGACTGCTGTCCCACCCGGACGAGGGCGAATACGTGGACACGCTGATCACCCGCGTGCAGCGCTATCTGTACGAAAAGGGCGAATACGACCCGAAAAACGAGGCCTCCTTCGCCCCGGCCCTGGCCAACCGCATCGACCGCAACACCGGCGGCATTGTGCTGGCGGCCAAAAACGCCGAAAGCCTGCGCATCCTCAACGAAAAGATCAAGGCGCGGGAGATCGAAAAGCGCTACCTCTGCGTCACCGTGGGCGTGCCGCCCAAACAGGCGGACACGCTGGAAGGCTTTCTGGTAAAGGACGAAAAGCGCAACCAGGTGACGGTAACCGCCCGGCCCGTGCCGGGGGGCAAAAAGATCCGCACGTCGTATACCGTTTTACAGACGCACCGGGGGCTGGCGCTGGTGGAGGTGGAGCTGCACACAGGCCGCACCCACCAGATCCGCGCCCAGATGGCGGCCCTCGGCTGCCCCCTGCTGGGGGACGGCAAATACGGGACCAACGCCCTGAACAAACAGTACGGCGGCTACAAAAAGCAGTGCCTGTACTCTTACAGAACCACCTTCGCCTTCCCCACCGACGCGGGTCTTCTCAACTATCTGAAGGGCAAAACCGTAGAGGTAAAGGACGTATGGTTCGCGGAGGAATTCACTCAACTGGCAACCCCCGCCCATCCCTGAGCGCCTGCTCCCTTTCAACGGCGCAGGGCGCAATGTCATTTAGTTAAGCAAACGCAAAGGCAAAAAGCCGTAGCACGCTGCCTCAGCAGCGTCATAGACGGACGTTGGGACGGAGCTAAGGCTCCGTGCTACCACCTTAACTTAATGACATTGCGCAGGGCGCCGTGCTACCTAACCAATCATATCCTTGAACTCGGCTTCGCTGATCACGCGGACGCCCAGCTCATTGGCCTTGCGCAGCTTGCTGCCGGCCGCCTCCCCTGCCACCACCACGGTGGTTTTTTTAGAGACGGAGGAAGCCGCTTTTCCGCCGAAGGATTCAATGATCTCCGTGGCCTGCTCGCGGGTAAACTCCGTCAGCGCGCCGGTCAGCACAAAGGTCATCCCGGCAAAACGGTCGTCCTTTTTCTCCGCCAGGCTTTTCATGTTCACGCCGCAGGCGGCAAGCCTTGCCACCAGCTCACGGGATTGGGGCAGCGCGAAAAAGCCCGTGACGGAAGCCGCCATCTGCTCCCCGAAGCCGTCGATGGAGGCGATCTCCTCCTCCGTGGCGGCCATCACCGCCTCCATCGTACCAAAGCGGGCGGACAGCTGCTTGGCCGCCTTTTCGCCGATGTTGCGGATGCCCAGGGCGAACAGCAGCCGGTACAGGTCGTTGCCCTTGGATTTTTCGATGGCGTCGGTCAGGTTCCGGGCGGATTTCTCCCCCAGCCGGTCCAGCTTTGCCAGGTCCTCCGCCCGCAGCGTATACAGATCCGCCGCGTCGCGGATCATTTTTTTTGCCGTGAACACCTCCAGCAGCGCGTCGCCCAGGCCTTCGATATCCATGGCGTCGCGGGAGCAGAAGTGGATCAGATTGCGCAGCAGCTGCGCGGGGCACTCCGGGTTCAGGCACCGCAGGGCGGCGCCCCCCTCGTCCCGGAAGGTCTTCGCCCCGCAGGAGGGGCATACCTCCGGCATCCGGAAGACGGTATTGCCCGGCAGCTTCCGGTCCACGGAAACCACCTCCGGGATCACGTCCCCGGCCTTGCGCACGCGGATGGTATCGCCGATCCCCACGCCCAGCTCCGTGATGCGGTCCTGGTTGTGCAGGGTGGCGCGGCCCACGGTGGAGCCCGCCAGCAGCACCGGTTCGAACACGGCGGTGGGGGTCAGCACGCCGGTGCGGCCCACGGAGACCTCAATGTCCTTCAGCTCCGTCAGCTTTTCCTCCGGCGGGTATTTGTAGGCCACCGCCCAGCGGGGGAATTTGGCGGTGCTGCCCAGCAGACGGCGGTTGGCGAACTCGTTCACCTTGATGACCGCGCCGTCGATATCAAAGCCCAGCTCCCCCCGCACGCTGCCGATGCGCTCCAGCTCCGCCTTGGCGGCGGCGATATCGGCGCAGGGGGTGTAAAAGGGCACGGTAACAAACCCCAGCGACCGCAGAAAATCCAGCGACGCCTTGTGGTCGGAAAAATCCGCGCCGTCGTAGCGCTGCACGTTGAACACAAAGATATCCAGCTTCCGCCCGGCGGTGACGGCGGCGTTTTTCTGCCGCAGGCTGCCGGCCGCCGCGTTGCGGGGGTTCTTGAAGGGTTCCTCCCCGTTCAGCTCCTGCCGCTTTACCAGCTCGGCAAACACGGCGCGGGACATATACACCTCGCCCCGCACCTCCAGGAAGGGCACCGGCTGGCGCAGCCGCAGCGGAATGGTGCGCACCGTGCGCAGGTTGGCCGTGATATCCTCGCCCACGTCCCCGTCGCCGCGGGTGGAGCCGCGCACAAAAACGCCGTTTTCATATTCCAGCGACATGGAAAGTCCGTCGATCTTGGGCTCCACCACGTAGCTGTACGCCTGGGCCGTTTCGCTCACCCGCCGGTCGAAGTCGTCGATCTCGCCGAAATCGAAGGCGTCCTGCAGGCTTTCCATGCGCACCTCATGCGCCACCGGCGTAAACTCACTTTGCGCCTCGCCTCCCACACGCTGCGTGGGGGAATCGGGACGCAAAAAAGCGGGATATTCTTCTTCCAGGGCTTTCAGTTCACGCTGCAGCATGTCGTATTCGTAATCGCTGACGTCGCTTTCGTTTTCCACGTAATAGCGGTACGAATACCGGTTCAGCCGGTCGCACAGCTCGTCGATCCGGCTTTTTGCCTCCGCAGGGGAAAGATCAGCCATTCATCTTCTCCATCAGCTCTTCCACCTTCGCCTTCAACTCGTCGATGGAATCCAGCACCTTCTCCGCGGCCAGCGTGCCCTCGGCGACGCCTCTCCACAGCTCCAGGAATTTGAACAGCAATTTAAAGAACGTAAGCATAATAATCCTCCTGTTTTGTTTTCTATATACATTATAGCGCGGTTTGACAAAAAGTCAAACATTTATTCCGCCGGACTGGCGGAAAGATGGCTTTCGATTTTTGCCGCGATCAGATCCACCGCAACGGGATTCTCTCCGCCGCCCCACAGCACCGCGTCGGCGTACCGCATACTGGGCTGCACGTAGCGCTCATGCATAGGCCGCACGGTATCCCGGTACTGGGTCAGAACGGAGGACAGCGAACGGCCCCGTTCCACCGCGTCCCGCTCAATGCGGCGCATCAGCCGGATATCCGCGTCCGTATCCACAAAGATTTTCACGTCCAGCAGCTCCCGCAGGGAGGGCTCCGCGAAGATAAGGATGCCGTCCAGCAAAATGACCGGTGTGGGTTCCACCCGCCGTACCCTGCCGCTGCGGTTGTGCTGCGTGAAATCGTAGACGGGGCAATCCACCGCCCGGCCCGCCTTCAGCTCCCGCAGATGGCGGATGAGCAGGTCCGTCTCATAGGCCTCCGGGCAGTCGTAATTGACGGCCGCCCGCTGCTCATAGGTGCGGCCCACCTGCTCTTTATAATAGTCGTCGTGGCGCAGCACGGTAACGGCGCAGCCGAAGCGCTCCGACAGGCTGTCCGCCAGGGTGCTTTTTCCGCTGCCCGTACCGCCCGCAATGCCGATCACAAGCGTTTTTGTCATAATATCATCTCCAGAATCTCCATCAGTCCGTCGGCGCGGTAGTCGCACAGCTCCGCCACGCCTGCCTGGTCGATGTTGCCGCCGGAAAGACCGATACAGGAGAACCCCGCCAGTTTGATGGAAACAACCCCTGCGGAGCTGTCCTCCACGCCGATGACCTTGTGGCGGCGGTCGAAAGGCATATTCAGGCCCACCGCCGCCGTTTCCGCGTACAGCCACGGGTGGGGCTTGGGCTCCAGTTCGCCCAACGTGCCGGTCTGACCGGGGCGCAGCGCCTGCCCGGCAGTGATGATGCAGTCGTAGAAGTCCACCGGGTCACCCATGTCCAGCTGCCGGAAGGCGGAAACGATCTCCGGCATGGCCTTCTCGTACAGGCCGCTGGTGACAAGGCCGATCTTTACCCCCTCCCGCTTCAGTGTAAAGAGAAATTCTTTCAGGTGAGGCGCGGGTGTAAAGGCGTCCTGCTTGCCACGGCCCGCCATGATCTCCGCCATCTCATGGTTCACGATGGCGAAATAATGGTCCCTCGCCTCGGCGAGGCTCCCGCCGGGCACGTATTTGTCGATCATGTACTGCAGATGCTCGGAGACGGAATGGCCGGAGATGAATGGTTCGTCCTCCTCTTCGCGGCGAAAATCACTTTTACCCAACAGCCGGGCGGTGGTCTGTTCGATCACCCACATCCAGAAGCTTTCGGAGTGGACGGAGGTGCCGTCCAGATCCATCAGGATGGCCTCCGCCTTTGGCTCAAAACGGGTCTCCCGCAAAGGATAGATGGCGGGGTACCCCAGGCCGCTTTTCACGCAGCACAGGGTCTTGTCCGCGAACTTCACCAGGTCGATCTTCCGATCGTCGGGGGTAAAGAGGGAGAGCACCCCATCCTTACCCGCCTCAAAGAATTCGTTTTTCCGGATTTCCTGCATCACTTTACCTCAAGTGTAAAGATCTTTCCTTTCCACACGGTGACCGCCACGGCGTTATCCGCTACGGAAAGCGTCTCCTTCACCTGGCCGTCCAGCCGGACGGAGGCGGCCTGCGCGATATCGAAACCGCAAACGACGCGGCCTTCAATGGCGTGGTCGGTGGGGTTGTACAGACGGATGCTGACGGCGTCCGTCTCTGTTTTTGTAACGGAGCTGAGTATCAGGTTGTCGCCCTCCACGCGCAGAAAGCTCTTTTCCGCACCGAACAGGCCGTTCTGGCGGCCGAACTCGCACACCTTCAGCGGGGCGTTAAAGGCCAGCGCCTCGTTGTAAAGGCCGGCCTCTTCCCACCTGCCCGTGTGGGGCATAAAGGCGTAGCGGTAGGTAAAGGAGCGCAGCGACTGGCTGGATTCGTCACCGGGGTATTCCATCCACAGGCGGTTGTCGCAGGCGATCCGCAGCCTTGTGCAGCGCACCAGGCCCATGGCCAGCGTCTGGTCGTCGCAATCCTCTAAGATCTCATAGTCCTTGGTGGCGTCGGTGAGCACCGCGAAGCCGTTGGCGTCGTCCGCCAGATCGTACCACAGCTGGGCGGGATGGCGGGCCAGCTCGCTGCCCCGCACCTCGCCGTCGTCCGACGGGCGCACCGGGAACTCCGTCACCATAAAGGAGCCCTCCGCCCAGGTCTTTTCCGCGTGCAGGCCGGTGGGCATGCAGACCTTGAAATAGTGGTCGCGGGCCTTGTTTTCGATGGTGGTAACCACCTCCAGCGCCCTGGCGCCCTTTTTCAGCATGTATTCCACGGTGACGGGCATATCCACCGTCTCGTCACTGCGGCGCTGGGCCGCGAAATCGTAGCGGGCGGGCAGCTTCATCGTCAGCTTCGCGGTGAACTTCACCGCCAGCGGGCCGTTGACGGTCACGGCCACCTCCGCCTTTTCGCCCGCGGAGGTAATGATCCTGTCGCAGGGCAGGTTGTCGTAGGTCCACATGTTGCCCTTGTCGCCCATATCCATGAAGTAGTTGAGTCCTTCATAGACCTTGCCCGTCTGCTTGTCCGTGACCGTGGCGGTACCGTCGGGGGCGATCTTCACGCGGAGGTATTCGTTTTCCGCCTGATTGACGCCGGAAAGCAGGTTGTTGGCCAGAATGCGAGGCGCGTCCCAGTCCTCATGGGGATAGGGATACTCGTTCTTTTCCGCCCACTTGATCTTGAAGGTCTTATA
>CAMJYF010000098.1 GCA_946409885.1 uncultured Clostridia bacterium
ATGGTCGGAGTGACGGGACTTGAACCCATGGCCTCTTGGTCCCGAACCAAGCGCACTACCAAACTGTGCCACACCCCGATGGAACACAAGCATTATATCACAGGAGTTTCATAAAGTCAACCATTTTTTTGCAACCCGCGGAAAAATGTGAATGTGAAACAGAAGAGAAAACTGCCATTCCTCAATACCTACAGGCAAAAGCCATCAATCGTAAGTCAACCAAGCTGTCGCCAGCCGCCGGTCGCGGGAAAAGAGCTGTTTTCCCGCGACCGTTCATAGGATCGTCCGGAGGACGACTGGCGACTGACGACTGGCGACTGACGACTGACGACTGTATTACCCCAGAATCACGCCCCTGATGGCGTTCAGCAGGTCGTCATACTCCTCAAAGGCGGGCAGATCGGGATAATCGGCCTTGATCTTCTCCGTGCTCTTGAACAGGAATCCCGCCTTGCTGGCCTGGATCATGCCCAGGTCGTTGAAGCTGTCGCCGCTGGCGATGGTGGTGAAGCCCACGCTCTGCAGGGCCTTTACGGTGGAGAGCTTGGATTTTTCCACCCGCATCTTATAGCCGGTGATCTCACCGTTTTCGCCCACCTCCAGCGTGTTGCAGAACAGGGTGGGATAGCCCAGCTTTTTCATCAGCGGCATGGCAAACTGATAGAAGGTGTCGCTGAGGATGATCACCTGCGTAAATTCGCGCAGCTTATCCAGGAACTCCTTCGCGCCGGGCATGGGGTCGATGGTGGCAATGGTATCCTGAATCTCCTTCAGGCCCAAGCCGTGTTCTTTTAAGATGTTGATGCGGTAGTGCATCAGCTTGTCGTAATCCGGTTCGTCGCGGGTGGTGCGGCGCAGCTCCGGAATGCCGGTGGCCTCCGAAAAGGCGATCCAGATCTCCGGCACCAGCACGCCCTCCATATCCAGACATACCACATACATATCGTTACTCATAGCGTTTTCCTCTTCCTTCCTGATTATCTCACAACGATATTGATGAGCCGTCCCTTGACGTACAGCTCTTTTATCACGGTTTTGCCGTCCACCAGCGCGGCGATCTCCGGCGTGGCCTTGGCGGCGGCCAGGGCGGCGGCTTCGTCCGACTGGGCGGGGATCATGATGCGGGCCTTGATCTTGCCGTTGACCTGTACCGCGATCTCGATGAGCGCGTCCACGCACTTGTCCGGGTCGTAGGAGGGCCACTGGGCCTTGGCCAGCATGCCGCCGAAGCCCTGCGCCTCGTTGATCTCCTCCGTCACGTGGGGGGCGAAGGGATTCAGCAGCGTGATAAAGGTCTTCAGCTCCTTGCGGGTCACGGCGCCGGCGTCATAGATCTCGTTCAGCAGCGTCATCAGCGCGGCGATGGCGGTATTGTATTTCAGGTTTTCAATATCCTCGCCCACCTTTTTGACAGTCTTGTTGAAGGCAGTCTCCAGCTTTTCGGAATACTCTTCAGAACCGTTGAGGATATTCTGCAAATTCCACACCCGGTCGATAAAACGCTTGCAGCCCTTGACGCTGGAATCGGACCAGGGGGCGGACTGTCCGTAGTCGCCCATGAACAGCACATAGGTCCGCAGCACGTCCGCGCCGTATTCCTCCACCACGTCCAGCGGGTCCACCACGTTGCCCTTGGACTTGCTCATTTTGTCGCCGTCCGGGCCCAGGATCAGCCCCTGGATGGAACGCTTGGCGTAGGGCTCCTCACAGGGCACCGCGCCGATATCGTAGAGGAATTTGTGCCAGAAGCGGGAATAGATCATGTGGCGCGTCACGTGCTCCATGCCGCCGTTGTACCAGTCCACCGGCATCCAGTACTTCAGCTTTTCCGGGTCGGCCAGGCAGGTATCGTTATGCGGATCGCAGTAGCGCAGGTAGTACCAGGAGGAACCCGCCCACTGGGGCATGGTGTCCGTCTCCCGCTTCGCCTTGCCGCCGCACTTGGGGCAGGTGCAGTTGACGAAGGAATCGATCTTGGCCAGCGGGCTTTCGCCGTCGCTGCCGGGCTCAAAGTTTTCCACCTTGGGCAGGGTCAGGGGCAGCTCCTCATAGGGCACGCCCACCATGCCGCAGGCGGGGCAGTGGATGATGGGGATGGGCTCGCCCCAGTAGCGCTGGCGGTTGAAGGCCCAGTCCTTCATCTTGTACTGCACGCCCTTTTCGCCCACGCCCTTTTCCTCCAGCGCGGTCAGCATTCTGGCGATGGAGGATTTTTTATCGGTCAGGCCGTTGAGGAAATCGGAGTTGATCATCTCTCCGTCGCCCGCGTAGGCCTCCTTTTCAATATCGCCGCCCTTGATGACCTGCACGATATCAATGCCGAACTTTTTGGCGAACTCCCAGTCGCGCTGGTCGTGGGCGGGCACCGCCATGATGGCGCCGGTGCCGTAGCCCATCATCACGTAATCCGCGATATAGATGGGGATCTCCTTGCCGCTGACGGGGTTGACGGCCGTAAAGCCCTCCAGCTTTACGCCCGTTTTATCCTTGACAAGCTGTGTCCTTTCAAATTCCGTCTTCTTGGCGCAGACGGAACGGTATTCCTTTACAGCCGCGAAGTTGGCGATGCGGTCCGCGTACTTGTCCAGCAGCGGATGCTCCGGGGCCATGACCATGAAGGTGACGCCGAAAAGGGTATCCGGGCGGGTGGTGTAGATGCGCAGCTTTTCATCCGTTCCGGCCAGCGGGAAGTTGACGAAAGCGCCCTCGGACCGGCCGATCCAGTTCACCTGCTGGGCCTTGACGTTGGCGGGATAATCCACCGTATCCAGCCCGGTCAGCAATTTATCCGCGTATTTCGTAATGCGCAGATACCACACCTCTTTGGAGCGCTGCACCACGTCGGAATGGCACACGTCGCACTTGCCGCCCTGGGAATCCTCGTTGGAAAGCACCACCTTGCAGGAGGGGCAGTAGTTGACCAGCGTCCTGTCGCGGAAGACCAGGCCGTTGTCGAACATCTTCAGAAAGATCCACTGGGTCCACTTGTAGTAGTCCTCGTCCGTGGTGTTGATTTCCCGGGACCAGTCGAAGGAAAAGCCCACCCGCTTCAGCTGGGCGGTAAAGTGGGCCACGTTGTCCATGGTCACCTTGCGGGGATGGGTCTTCGTTTTGATGGCGTAGTTTTCGGTGTTCAGGCCGAAAGCGTCCCAGCCGATGGGGAACAGCACGTTATAGCCCTCCATCCGGCGCTTGCGGCTGGTGACCTCCAGCCCGGAATAGGCCTTGATGTGGCCCACGTGCATGCCCGCGCCGCTGGGATAGGGGAACTCCACCAGCGCGAAAAACTTTTTTTTGTCGGAGGCATCCTCCGCCTTGAAGGCCTCCGCCTCTTCCCATTTCTGCTGCCACTTCGGTTCGGCAGTTCTGAAATCATACTCAGCAGCCATATTGTTCTCTCCTTTGGACCGGCCCGTTGCTCCGGTCCGATCTCCCTAAAATCCTAATAAATATAAATATAACATTACTTTTTCGGAGTGTCAATACGGTTTTTCCAAAATCCGCTTTCTCCAAAACCAAAAAAAGCGTGAAGGGCCTCCTGCCAAAGTACAGATAACAATTCTCCATTGTACCAAATCAAAAACAATCACCGGAGCCGCCATCGATTCCGGTGATTTTGCGTTATTTCAGGGAGCACGGCAGAAACGGAAGATCATCTCTGTAGACAGAGATCGGCGAACCGACGGCTTTTCCGCTGTCAATTCATCGGGATTCCAGCTCCTGCAGGGTGGGCATAGCGGGGATAGCGCCGGGGCGGGTGCAGGTAAGGGCCGCGGCGCGGTTGGCGAAGGCGACGGCCTGTTCCAGTTCCGCCGACGTCAGATCCTTCAATGGATCCCGGTCACGGCGGCAAAGACGGCTGAGCAGCGCGCCCAAAAAGGTATCCCCCGCGCCGTTGGTATCGGCCACCGTAACGGCAACGCCCTCCACGGCGCCGGTGTGGATACCCAGGCGGTAATACGCCCCCTTCGCGCCCAGCGTCACCAGCACCAGCCTTGGCCCCAGGGAACCCAGCTCCAGCGAGCCCATGCGCAGGTCCCGGGTGCCCGTCAACAGGAACATCTCCTCATCGGAGACCTTCAGGATATCCACGTACCGCATCGGCTCCGTCATCCGTTTGACCGCCTCCTCCTCGCTCTTCCACAGGGAGGACCGGTAGTTGGGATCGTAGCTGACGCGCAGCCCCGCCGCTTTGGCGAACCGCAGCGCGGCCATCGTCGCGCCCCGGGCGGGCTCGTCCGTCAGGCTGAGGGAACCGATATGCAGAAGGCGCAAAGGGGTATTCACCGCCTGCAGCGCGCCCAACACCTCGTCGGCAGTCAGCAGCGTATCCGCGCCTGGGGAACGATAGAAGGAAAAGGACCGCTCCCCTCTTTCGTCCACGCTCACCACCGCCACGGTGGTGGGGGCCTCCGTCGTCTCATACAGACCGGCGGTATCCACGCCGTGGCGGGACAGCGTCAGACGCAGATCGCCCCCGAAGGCGTCCGCGCCCACCTTGCCGATAAAGCCGGTCGTGGCGCCGAGCTTGGCGGCGGCCACCGCCACATTGGCGGGCGCGCCGCCGGGGTAGGCAGCAAACCGGCGGGTACCGTCCTCCACGCCGGTCTGGGTCAGGTCGGTCAGCAATTCGCCCAATGCGATGATATCCATAGCGGGTCTCCTCGTATCATAAGATTCAGAACTATCCTGTTTTCCTCTATAGCATAACAGATTCCGCCGGGAAATACAAGAGAAGGAATGGCATCAGACAAAAAAAGGGTTAAAAAAGGGTAACGTTGCCGCGCCGGGGCGGGTGTCCCCGTTCCCACCGGTCGTCTATCATAAATCCCGCGCCGACCTCATATGATGGAACAGACAGAAACGGTGGACGCATTCCACACTGAGAGGGGCCGGGACCATGATCGATACCGCCGAGCGAGCGGAAGTGCTGGGGAAATACATCATCGACAACGCCGCCACCGTGCGGGAGGCGGCGAAGGTGTTCGGGATTTCAAAAAGCACGGTCCACACGGACGTGACCCAGCGGCTGCGGCACACCGCGCCGGGGCTGTGCGCCCAGGTGCGGCAGGTGCTGGACAAAAACAAGGCGGAACGGCACATCCGCGGCGGCAACGCCACCAAAGAAAAATACCGCCATACGGCGGAGGAAGCGACCAAAAGAGGGAGAGGGTGAACGGGTTTGCCGCAAAAGATAATTTGACAACCGCCGCGGGATGTGCTATGCTTATCCTATCAATGCTGTTAAAGGAAAAACGCGATGTTCGGGAAGAAGAAAAAGGACAAAAAGAAAAAACCGCAGACGGAACAGTTCGTCTCCCTGACCGCCAACGGTGTGGAGGTAACGGCTATCAACTTTACGCTGCACAAAGACGACGACGGCGAACCGCGCCTGTACGTGCGCACGCCGGACGTGGCGGAGGCGCTGCACTATGAGCGGGTGGATTTTGAGCTGAAGACCACCAACAAGATGATACGGGTGGCAGGCAAATTCAAAGAGGCCAAAAACGAAAAGAAATGGAAGCTGTACGTCTTCGATATCGAGGACTACAACCAGTATTTCATCTGATCGTCAGCGAGGCGAAGGAATACGCCGGCAGGGTGATCTCCCCGGGGACGGCCCCCTCATACACAACGGTAAAATCATGCTCACGGTCGCACAGGCGCAGCGTCGCCCCGCGGCCGTGGGCGTTTTTTACGGTGACAGGCACCACGGCAGGCTCGTCTCCGATGTTGGCGAAGGCGGCGAGATCCGTCCGGCCGTCCGTGGCGGCGCAGGTATACACCCAGCCCTGCCGGGCGCAGCCGCACCACTGCCCCAGGGCGTACAGCTCCCCGAACTGCCGGAAGGCGTAATACGCCTTGGTGGGCGCCAGGGACGGAACATGGAACAGCGAACCGTATTCCAGCCACAGCTGGGAATCGTAATACATGGCGGCGTCCACCTTGCAGCGCTGCATCTCAAACAGGGCGGCGGCGCAGTGGCTGCCGCCTTTCTCGTTGCGGTAGTTGATGTAATACTGCGTCCGGCGGTCGTCGGTCTCCACGTCGCAGATGTTGATATTCCACTCCGCGTCGATACGCTCCGTCTGCGTAAAACCGAATTGATTCAGCGTTCTGTCCACGAAATCGCTTTCGATCTCGATCTTTTCCAGATACCGGCAGCCGAGATACCCGTGCCAGGTGAAGAAATCCAGCGGGGCGCGGGTCTCCGGCGCGGAAATATACCGCAGGAAATCCGTGAAATAGGAGGCGTCCCCGGCCTCCCACCGGCCGTTTTCAAACCTGCCGAGGATATAGCAGGAGGAATAGCCCCCCACCTTCACCTCCGGGTGCAGCGATTTGATGCGGTTGGCCGTGAGGCTGTACAGGCGGTAGTAGTCCTCCGCCGTGCCGATCCAGTTCGGGCAGCCGTAGGGCTCGCAGGCCGGGTTCAGGCCGTCCGGCTCGTTCCAGACCTCCCAATAGAGGAGGTTCCAATAATAGCCCTCCGCCCAGCCGTCGTTGTAGTGGCGCACGATATGCTCCGCCACGCCGGCCCATTTTTCCGGATCGGAGGGGGCGAAGATGCGGTACTTTTTCGGCTCGTGCTCGATGGTGGTACCCAGCCGGTACATCACCTGCATTCCGGCCTCCACCAGCGGGCGGATATAGTAATCCGTCAGAGTGAAATCGTAGGAGGCGGGGTCGTCGGCGTCGGCGGAAAAATCCGGGAAGACGTTGGCGATATCCACATAGTGGGCGCCGCCGTAGGTGCCGCCCGTATCGTGCAGGCGGGAAAAAGGCAGATGCAGGTCGGTAAAAGCGGGCAGCAGCTCGCCGTAATCCGTCTTCCGCGCGGCGTTGTTCACACCGTGAACGGGCT
>CAMJYF010000099.1 GCA_946409885.1 uncultured Clostridia bacterium
GGCCGCCTTGCACCAGCGCATGAATTCATCCGTGCCGAACTCGTTGGTCTCCGTGGTGCCCCAGGCCAGCTCCAGCCTTTTGGGACGGTGTTCCACCGGGCCCACGCCGTCTTCCCAGTTGTAGCCGGAGACGAAGTTGCCGCCGGGATAGCGCACGATGGGCACGTTCAGTTCTTTTACCAGCCCCAGCACGTCTTTGCGGAAGCCGTTTTCATCCGCCTGCGGGTGGCCGGGCTCATACACGCCGCCGTAGACGGCGCGGCCCAGGTGTTCCAAAAACGAGCCGAAGATCCGGTCGTCGGTCCTGCCGACGCGGTATTCCGAAGCAAGGGTGAGGGATGCGTGTTTTTCCATGCGGGTTCTCCTTTATTTTCCGTAAATAAATTCTTTTAAAAAGGCTTTGTTTTCCTCGTAATTCACCACCAGCACGTCCTGATAGTTTTTGGTGTCGTCGTACCAGGTGCCGTCCTGGGGGACGCGGCCGGACAGAATGCCCCCCAGCAGGCAGGGCAAAACGCGGTAGGCCAGGGTAAACAGCTGTTTGCGGGGCACGCTGCATTCCGCCTTGGCCAGCAGCTTTCTGCCGAGCCTTGTCAGCCGCAGGGGGCCGGTGCGAAGGGCCTTTTTGAGGATGATCCCCAGCACCTCCCGCTGCCGTTCCGTGCGGAAGAAATCGGTCTGCCCCTTGCGGATGCGGCAGTAGGTAAGGGCCTGCAGGCCGTTCATCTTGATTTCCGTTCCGATGGGGGCGTTGTAGCCCTCCGCCGCCAGCGCGGCCGCCTCCACGGCGTCCACCTCCGGGATGGTGATCCCGCCGATGCCGTCCACCAGATCGATGAGAACGTCGTAGCCGATCTTGAGATAGCCGTCGATCCTGACGCCGAAGTTGTATTCGATGGTATCCCGCACCAGCTGGGGGCCGCCGTAGGTGCAGGCGGCGTTCAGCTTGTCGTCGCCGTGGCCTGGGATATAGACGTAAGAATCCCGCAAAAAGGAGGTCAGCTTCAGCTTGCTGTGGGCGTTATCCACCGACAGCAGCATCATGGAATCGGAGCGGGAGGAATCCGCCGTGTTCTGGGTGTCGATCCCCAGCAGCAGCAGATTATACACCGCCGGCGAGGAAAGCAGGCCGGCAGCGTCCGCGGACTCGTTGGGCAGCAGCTGCGCGGGCGTATACCCGGTGGCGACGTAGGCCGCCGCGCCGCTGAGCAGCAGCGCCGCCGCCAGCAGCAAAGAGAGGATCACCGTCAGGACCCTGCGGAAACCACCCTTCTTCTTCCCGGCCCGTTTCAGGTTCTTTCGGGCGTTCTTCTGGGCCTTCCGGCGTTTCCGCTGGCGCTGCTTCTCGCTCAGCTCCTCCGGCCCGCCGAACTCGTCGAAATCCTCGTCCGTGACAATATAGTTATAGGGCATCTGCGTGGGAGGGCGGTGCAGCAGCTCGCTGTCGATCTGCTCCGTGATCAGGTCCTCCGTATGGGCGGCGGGGCGGGCGGCCTCGCTGTATTTCGGCGTCCGGCGGGGGGCGGCGCCCGTCTCCCGGTAGGAGCGCTGCGTCCGGTCCGCAGGAACCGTCCTTCCCTGCCCCTCCCGCCGTACCGGCGTGGAAGAAGCCGCCGGGGAGAAATACCGGTCGGAGGCGGCCGCCCCTCCCCGTGGGGCCGAAGCGGACGCCGCGCGGCGTTCCGGCTCCGGTTCCCGCGTCACGGGACGGCGCCCCGGCGCCCCGGCGCCATCCGCCCGGGGGTCGGGCCGCCGGGGCCCGGTTGAGGAGGGCCTGTTCCCTCCGCCGCTGAAAAATATATCGCTGGCCATTGTTGTATCACCGTACCTTATCGCCGTTGCCGGCGGGAATCGATCCTTTTATCATCTTATTTTAATATATCTTTTGTCATAATACAACCTGTTCTTTGCAAAAAGCTGAAAAAAACGCCGGAAGGGCATGAAAAATTTTCAAATATTTAAAAAAGTCTTGAAAAAAAGTCCATGGTTCTATATAATGGAATATATTTGTGAAAGAACGGCGAAAAACAGCAGATTCCGCCGCGTTACCGCGGCCGGTTCGCCGGATCACGGGCAACGGGACCGCCCCGTCGGTTCCCCGTCCCATTTGGAAATCGGAGAAAACAATGTTAGGAAAAATGGTCAGAGTGAAGGTGACCAGACCGTGCCATTATTACGACGCGCAGACCGACACCCGCTACATCATCAATTACGGCATCGCGGAGGTGCCCGGCGAAAAGCGCAGCTTTGTGCTGGGGGCGTATATTCTGGGGGTCAACCACCCCGTGCGCGTGTTTGAGGGAAAGATCATCGCGGTCATTCACTATCGCAACGTAAAAAAGACGGCGCTGGTGGTGGCGCCGAAGAATATGCGCCGGATCGACTACGAGATCCGCGACGTGCTGGAATTCAATGAGCCGAGGGATTCCTATACCCTGGATTGCCTTTACGAGCATTCCTGCGGGGCGGTGGTCTTCCGGAAGATCAATGACGAATACCGCTTTCTGCTCATCAAGAACCGCCGCAGCACCCACTGGGGCTTTCCCAAGGGCCACATGGAAAAGGGCGAGACCCGGGAGCAGACCGCCATGCGGGAGGTTCTGGAGGAGACCGGCGTGCATATCCATATCTACGAGGGGTTCTGCTCCGAATCGGAATACCGCATCGGGGCCAGGATTGAAAAGCGGGTGGAGGTGTTTTTAGCCTCCACGGAGGATACGCAGACGGTGATCCAGAAGGAAGAGATCGAGGATTACGTCTGGAAGCGGTATCCGGAGGCCTACGATATGCTGAAATTCGACAACGATAAAGAGATCCTGGCTTCTGTCAAAGAGTTTATGGCGGAACAGGGCCTCGGGGAGGTTTGACCTATGACGGAACATTTCGCGGAATGGTTCATGAACCTGTTTTCCGGCAAGGGCGTTGGGGGCGAGATCATCGCGTTTCTGGCGTCGCTGCTGCCCATCATCGAATGCCGCGGCGGCATGATCATCGCCAAGGCGTTCCACGTCAACTTTTTCAAGGCGTTCGCCCTTTGCTACCTGGGCAACATGCTGCCCATGCCCTTTATCATTCTATTCATCAAAAAGATTTTCGCGTTTATGAAATCCCACAACATCCTTACCGGCTTTATCGAAAAGCTGGAGGGCAAGACCGCGAAAAATCAGGAGAAGGTGCTGCGCTATAAGGAGTGGGGCCTGCTGGCGTTCATCGCCATCCCGCTGCCGGGCACCGGCGGCTGGACCGGTTCGCTGTTCGCGGCGCTGCTGAACATCGATTTCAAAAAGGCCCTGCCCATTGTGGCGCTGGGCGTGTTCATCGCGGACGTAATCATGTCCATCATCGTCTACGGCGGCACGGCGGCGTTCCACTGGATCGCCAACGACGCGGCCACGGCGACGGACGCCGTGACCAATCTGGTGGGTATGATCTCCCGTCTGCCCTGCTGAACAGGCGGCGCAGGCACTTTCCCAAACGAAACGCGCGGCACGGTTATCCGTGCGCGTGAAGGAGCAGCGTACTGATGGAAAACGAAGAGACCCGCGTCCGGGAGCAGAACAGCGCCTTCGGCGAGCAGGCGCGGCAGGAGACGGAAACGGTACTCCGCCGCGCGGGCGGGGAATCCCTTGACGACTATCTGCAGAACGTCAACGCCTACCTCCACGACCTGAACCGGAGGCTCGGCGTACAGCCGGAAGCCCCTGCCGCGGAAGAACCCGCGGACGGGACTGCCGCGCCGGAGGACGTTTATTTTGCGGAGCCCCTGCCGGAGGAGCCGCCCGCCCCGGGGGAATCGTCGGCCCCCACCGACGAAAACGCCCCGGGGGAAGAGAGCGGCCGCCCGGCCGGACCGGGCCGCTCTTTCTATGTGGACGGTCTTTCCCCTTACGACCTCCCCTCCGACGCGTCTTCGGGCTACAGCGACTCCCCTGCCGACTGGAAAGCGGCGGTGGCCCACCCGGAGCTGTACCCGGATCTGGACGATCCGCAGGTGACCGGGCGGAAAATCAGCCGGAAGGGCCGCCGCGCGGAAAAGCGGGCGGCCAAGCAAAGGGCGAAACAGGCAAAGCGGGAGCGGCGGCGCGAACGAAAAAACGCTCCGCCGGCGGTGAAGGGGAACGTCAGCCGGTTTTCCTTTGTGACCACCCTGCTGAACCTGGGGCTGTACGGCGGCTGGCTGATCGCCTATTTCATTTCGCTGGCCGTGCGCAGCATGATGTTCACCAGCGCCCAGGCGGAAATGGCCATGCAGGGCGTGGCCGCCTATTCGGTGACCATCTCTTCGCCCGTATTCACGGTGTTGAAGCTGCTGATCTACGCTATGCCGGTGGTGGTGCTGCTGTGGATGAGGGGCGTGCTTTCCGCCGATAAAAAAGGACTGGAGCCGCCGGATAAAAAATGGCTGATCGCCGCCTTCGCCGCGGACCTGACCGTGGGGTTTGTCGTTGTTTTTGACGTGCTGGCGGCAAAGCTGGTATTTGGAGCATAAAAAAGGAGAACAATAGATGCAGATTTATGAAGAGTTAAAGGCGCGGGGACTGATCGCGCAGGTGACGGACGAGGAGAACGTCCGGGAACTGGTCAACAACGGCAAAGCCGTGTTCTATATCGGGTTTGATCCCACGGCGGATTCGCTGCACGTGGGCCACTTTATGGCGCTGTGCCTGATGAAGCGGCTGCAGATGGCGGGCAACAAGCCCATCGCGCTGATCGGCGGCGGCACCGCCTATGTGGGCGACCCCAGCGGCCGCACGGATATGCGCTCCATGATGACGGCGGAGACCATCCAGCACAACGCGGACTGCTTTAAAAAGCAGATGGAGCGGTTCATCGATTTCAGCGACGGCAAGGCCATCATGGTCAACAACGCGGACTGGCTGCTGAAGCTGAACTACGTGGAGCTGCTGCGCGAGGTGGGCGCCTGCTTTTCCGTCAACAACATGCTGCGGGCGGAATGCTACAAGCAGCGGATGGAAAAGGGCCTGTCCTTCCTGGAGTTCAACTACATGATCATGCAGAGCTACGACTTTCTGGAGCTGTACAAGCGCTACGGCTGCAACTTCCAGTTCGGCGGGGACGACCAGTGGTCCAACATGCTGGGCGGAAGAGAGCTGATCCGCCGCAAGCTGGATAAAGAGGCCAACGCCATGACCATCACCCTGCTGCTGAATTCCGCGGGCAAAAAGATGGGCAAAACCGTGGGCGGCGCGGTATGGCTGGATCCCAACAAGACCCCGCCCTACGATTTCTACCAGTACTGGCGCAACGTGGCGGACGCGGACGTGCTGAAGTGCATCCGTATGCTCACCTTCCTGCCGCTGGAGGAGATCGACAAGATGGACGCCTGGGAGGGCAGTCAGCTGAACACCGCCAAGGAAATACTGGCCTACGAACTGACCAAGCTGGTGCACGGCGAGGAAGAGGCCAACGCGGCCCAGGCCAAGGCAAAAAGCCTGTTTTCCGCCGGCGGCTCCGACGCGCCGGAAGCGCCCCTGTCCCCGGAGGATTTCAAGGATGGAACAGTGGATATCCTCACCATGCTGGTAAAATCCGGTCTGGTGGGCACCCGTTCCGACGCCCGCCGGGCCGTGGACCAGGGCGGCGTGACCGTGGACGGCGAAAAGATCACCGATATCCACACCGCCTGGACGGCCGAGCAGATCGGCGAAGGTCTGCTGCTGAAGCGCGGTAAAAAGAATTTCAAAAAAATCGTTGTAAAATAAGCCTGATAAAAATTGAATCAAACAAAAAAAACTGTCGGGGCAGCCGCCTCGGCAGTTTTTGCTGATCAGGGTTTTATCAAAAGCAATATGAGAAGCTATCATAACAGGCTTCCGAGATGTGAATACCTTAGTTGTAGTACATCAGATAATCGCCGTTTGCATAAGCGCCATCTCCCAATTTTGCCCAGATCTTTCCGTTTCTGTCTGTCTCTGTCCCGAAAACATATACTTTTGTATCAGGAGGCAAAACCTCAAGAACGCGATAATCCGTTCCGGGACCACTTCGCACGTTCAGGTAATCTGTCGTCCAGCAGTAACCGCTGAATGTGTTGACGTTGGAATTGGGGGTGTCCTGTTGGATTTCTATGGATGAAGGCCCAGTATACGTATAGTTTTCTTCGGGTGGGTTTACAGATTCCAACACTTCCCCTTCGGGAGAAACAACCATGGCCCTGTCACCGGAGAGAACATAGTTTTTATCATATTCGGCATAATCTGTAAACGAATAGGAATAGACGATATTATTGCCTACTATCTGAATTACCTCATTGTATCTGTTGCCGAACTCTGCATCGACAGTCCAAAGAACATTGCCCTGAAGATCGGTTTTCATTATCGCTTCTGTCGGAGTTTCTGCAATAAGGATAATCCCATCTTCCACCTTTCTGATTCCGGTTTTTTGGCCGACGTATTTTTTTGCGAATACATCTTCACCGGTAGACGCCTCTATAATATACATATATCCATTTGCAATCAGATAAATACTATTTGTGGTGCAGTCAAAGGAGGCGGAAGCGGTGTCTTCAAATTCTTTTGTCCAAATTTTTTTCAGTTCGCGAGTATAGCAGCTTAAGGTAAAACTGTTGAGCGTATGATTGAAGTTTTTGACAAAAAAATGATCAAAATCCGCCGAAAAGGATATTGTCCTTTCTTCTGCGTCTGTTGATTTCAGATCGAGGATTTTGCCCTCGGCAGCATCGAACTCATATTTTGTGAAATTTGCGTTGCTTTGGTTTTCAAGTTCGACGACATAAGCTGCCGAAAAATCCGCATCAGGATTCCAATATTCCGTGTCATTGATATCGGAAATGATGACATCT
>CAMJYF010000100.1 GCA_946409885.1 uncultured Clostridia bacterium
GTACCCCGCGGCGTCCGCGCCGCAGGCCTCCAGCACCGTGGGGAACAGATCTGTCGCGATGTGGGGCGCATCGTCCACGCGCGGGGGCACCCTGCCGCCCCAGGAAAGGATGGCGGGCACGCGCACGCCGCCCTCGAACAGGCTGAACTTGTGGCCGGAAAAAATACCGGTCGTTCCGCCGTAATAGGGGTCATCGGTTCCGTCCAGCCAGTTGCGGCTTTCTCTGGAGGGGCCGTTGTCGCTCTGAAAATAGAGCAGCGTGTCGTCGGCGATCCCCGTCTCCTCCAGCGCCCGCGTGATCTCTCCCACGCCGTCGTCCACCGCGCTGAGCATCGCCGCCATCACCCTTCTGTCCCACGGCAGCCCGGGGAAGCGCTCCAGGTATTTGTCCGGAACGTGCATGGGGTAGTGGGGCGCGTTGTAGGCCACGTAGAGGAAAAACGGCTCCTTCTGATGTCTGCGGATGAATGCCACGCTTTTCCGCGTGATGCGCTCCGTCAGGTAGTCCCCGTTGGCGTAAACCTCCGTTTCATTTTCCCACAGGTCGTGCGTCGGGTTGGCGCCGCCGTCCGCCATGCCGTAATAAAAGATATGGGAATAGTAGTCGAGGCAGCCCGCCAGAAACCCGCTGAACTCGTCAAATCCGTTGGCGTTGGGGCGGCATTCCGGCTGCAGGCCCAAATGCCATTTGCCGCAGACGCCCGTGGCGTAGCCCTCCTTTTTCAGCGCCGTTGCCAGCGTCGGCGTGCGGGGCGTCAGGCCGCTGGCCTTCCGGTGACCGGCCAGAATGGCTCTTACCCCGGCGTTGCCCGGGTAACGCCCCGTCAGCAGTGCCGCCCGGGAGGGGGAGCAGACAGGGGAGGCGGAATACATGGAGGTGAACCGCACGCCCTTTGCCGCAAGGGCGTCCAGATGAGGCGTTTTCAGGTCCGCCGCGCCCATACACCCCAGGTCGCCATACCCCTGATCGTCCGTCAGAATGATAATGATGTTCGGCTTTTTCATTTTTTATTCCTCAAATCATTGAAAATCGGTTCCGTTTTTATTATACTGATATTATTATACTTGTCAACGGGAAACGGAGATATGAGGAACCTTACCCTGCTGATCAAGCCCGCCGCCGGGCTTTGCAACATGCGCTGCCGCTACTGTTTTTATCAGGCGACCAGCGCGGAGCGGGAAAACCGTATCATGACGCGGCAAACGGCGGACGAGCTGATCCGGAAAATCAAAGCGTACCGGCCTTCGCGGGTGTCCGTTCTGTTTCAGGGCGGCGAGCCGACCCTGGCGGGGACGGATTTTTACCGGTATTTCACCCGCCGGATGAAAGAGTCGGTTCCGGCGCCGGTGACCTACGGGCTGCAGACCAACGGCCTGCTGATCGACGACGCCTTTGCGGAGCTGTTCCGCGAGCAGGGCTTTCTGGTTGGCCTTTCGCTGGACGGCGCCAAAAGAACCAACGACCGCTACCGGCGGGACGGCGGCGGCGAGGGCGTTCTGCCCCGGGTGCTGGAGGCGGCCGCCCTGTTGCGCGGGCACGGGGTGGATTTCAATATCCTTTCCGTCGTCGACGATGAAAACGCCCGGGAGATCGAGGCCACCTGGCGCTTCTTTAAAAAGCACGGCTTCCGCTTTCTGCAGTTTATCCCCTGTCTGGACGAGGGCAGCGGAATATCGCTCTCCCCGGAGGGGTACGAACGCTTCCTGAAGCAGTCCTTCGATCTGTGGTACGGGGATTATCTGCGCGGCGACTATATTTCCGTCCGCCATATCGACAACTATATCGGCGTCCTGATGGGCCGCCCGCCGGAAAACTGCGCCATGGGCGGCGTGTGCGGCGGCTACTTTGTGGTGGAGGCCAACGGGGATCTCTATCCCTGCGATTTCTACTGCCGGGACGATTACCGGATCGGCGCGGTTGCCGACGCGGAACCCTTTGCCATCAACAACGAGCACCGGGCGTTTATCGATCAATCCCGGCTGATCCATGACCGGTGCCGCGGCTGCCGGTATTATCCGCTCTGCCGGGGCGGCTGCCGCAGGGACAGGATCAACGGACTGACGGAGAACCGCTACTGCGGGGCCTATACCCGCTTTTTCGATTACGCCATCGGCCGGATGGAGCGGATCGCCGGTTTCCTCGGCGGAACGGATCCGTTTGCCGGATAATTTTACTCCGTTTTCCGCCGATCGCCGTTGCCGGAAGAAAGGACTGACAACACCGTGAACCAATCCGAAAAAAGAGAATACCTGATCCGTTCCCTGCTGCGGGAGCGGCCGGAATACCGCGACGCGGGCGTCCCGAGGGACGAACGGGAGCAGAAGGACCTGCTGCGGGCGCTGATGAACGTGCGGCCGCCCGCCCCGCTGCCGGAGGAGTATCTGCGTATCGAGGGCGAATATCTGCGGCAGGCCACCGAAGAAAAGGGGATCACCCGGCTGGAAGACCTGACGCCCGCGGAGGGCGACCTGTATCTCTGGCAGGGCGATATCACCACGCTGGCCTGTGACGCCATCGTCAACGCGGCCAATTCCGGCATGACGGGCTGTTACCGGCCCTGTCACAACTGCATCGACAACTGCATCCATACCTACGCCGGGCTGGCCCTGCGGAATTACTGCGACCAGCTGATGCGGCGGCAGGGGAGCGAGGAACCCACGGGGCGGGCGAAGGTCACCCCCGCGTTCAACCTGCCCTCCGGCTGCGTGATCCACACCGTCGGCCCCATTGTGGCGGGGCCGCTGCTGCCGCGGCACAGGCAGCAGCTTGCCTCCAGCTACCGTTCCTGCCTTTCGGCCGCGGAGGAAAACGGCTGCGGCAGCATCGCGTTCTGCTGTATTTCCACCGGGGTGTTCGGTTTTCCGCAGCGGGAGGCCGCCGTTATCGCGGTGCGCACGGTAAAGGAATACAAGGCGGAGCGGCGCAGCGGGATCAGGGTGGTTTTCAACGTGTTCCGGGACGACGATCTCCGGATCTACCGGGAGCTGCTCGGCTGACGGACCGCCGGGGAACGGCTTCCGCCAAAGACATAACAGGAAAGAGGGAAAAAATGATGATCAGAACAACGATGAAAATAGACGGTATGATGTGCGGCATGTGCGAGGCGCACGTCTGCGACGCGATCCGCAAAGCGGTCCCTTCCGCCAAAAAGGTGGCCGCGTCCCACGTCAGAAAGGAGGCGTCCTTTCTGACGGAAACCCCTGTGGACGGGGAGCTGCTGAAGGCCGCTGTCAACGCAACGGGGTATACCTGCCTTTCCGTCGAATCCGCCCCTTTTGAAAAGAAGGGACTGTTCGGCAGAAAGTAAAACCGGTGGCGGCGGATGACCGCTTCCTTTTCCGGCCTTCCCCCGGGACGGCCGGAAAAGTTTTTTATTTTTTATCAAAAAAAACTTGACATCCGCAATTATGTTTGATAAAATATAGTTGCATCATACAGATATGGGGGCGAATCAATTGACTTACGATTACCGCGAGGCGATGAAGCTGGCCAACCAGCTCTGTTTTCCTCTTTATGCCGCGGCGCGGAACGTGACGAATCTGTATACGCCTTTGCTCAAGCCCTTCGGCCTGACCTATACGCAGTATATCGTTTTTCTGGTGCTGTGGGAGCGGGACGGGATCACGGTGGGCGAGCTGGGTGAAAAGCTGATGCTGGATAACGGCACGCTTTCCCCCCTGCTGAAAAAGCTGCAGCAGGAAGGCTATGTGGAACGGCGGCGCAGCGGGGAAGACGAACGGGTGGTGCTGATCACGCTGACGGAAAAGGGAAGAGACCTGCAGCTGCTGGTTAAGGACGTCCCCCTGCAGGCGGCCGGATGCATCGATTTTCCCCCGGAAAAAGCCGGCGCGCTGTATTCGCTGCTGTATGAACTGCTGAACAGTCAAAAAGAAAAATAATCGACAGGAGGCTACTACACATGAAAACGGTCTATGATTTTACGGTCAAGGACAGAATGGGCAACGAGGTTTCGCTTTCCGATTACAGCGGAAAGGTGCTGCTGATCGTGAACACCGCCACCGGCTGCGGCTTTACGCCCCACTACGAGCCGCTGGAGGCCATGTACAAGGACCTGAAGGACAAGGGCTTTGAGATCCTCGATTTCCCCTGCAACCAGTTTGCCAATCAGGCCCCCGGCGACGCCGAGGAGATCCACTCCTTCTGCACCCTCAAGTTCGGCGCGGATTTCCCGCAGTTTGCCAAAATCGACGTCAACGGCGAAACGGCCGATCCGCTCTTCGCGTTCCTGGCGACCGAAAAGCCCTTTGAAGGCTTCGGCAAGGGCCTGAAAAACGCGGCGCTGAACAAGTTCTCCGCCATGAACAACAAGGCCTTCGGCGATAAGGCCTATATCAAATGGAACTTCACCAAGTTCCTCATCGACCGGGAAGGCAAAGTCATCGCCCGTTTTGAGCCCACTACGGATATGAAGGACGTCCGCGCCGCCGTGGAAGCGATCCTGTAACGGACGGGGGGAAGGGAACATGACGTACGCGGTCAGATATTATACCAGAACGGGCAACACCGAGCGGCTGGCGAAAGCCGTGGCCGACGCGCTGGGCGTGGAGGCGCTGCCCATCACCGCGCCCGTGGAAGAGCCGGTCGACCTGCTGTTCCTGGGCAATTCCTATTACGCGTTCAGCATCGATCCGGAAGTGAAAAGTTTCGTGCGGTCGCTCGATAAAAGCAAAGTGGGCAAAATCGTCAATTTCGGGTCCGCCGCCATGCTGAATTCCACTTACAAAAAGGTCAAGGCGGAGGCGGATCTGGCCGGTATCCCCATGGAGGAAAGAGAGTTCCACTGCCGCGGCGAGTTCAAGGGCCTTCACAAGGGCCGTCCCAACGCGGAGGACCTGCGGGCCGCCGCCGCGTTCGCCCGAAGCTTTCTTGACGCATAAAGGAGCAGCAGATGGATCGGAACGAGATGAAAACGCTGCTCAAAGCCCAGCAGGGTGAGCTGGACGCGGTGCTGATGTACAACGCCCTGGCCGACAAGGTCAGAGACGCGCAGGACGCCGAAACCTTCCGGCGGCTTGCCGCGGAGGAAGGCCGTCACGCCGCCGTGTTCCGGAATCTCACGGGCCGCACGCTGCGGCCGAAAAAGACGTTGGCCGTTCTGGTGCCGGTCCTTTACCGGCTGATCGGCAGAAAACGGCTTTACCCGGTGATCGCAAGATTTGAGTACGCGGCGGCAAAGACCTATGAGCCCGTAACGGCCGTTTTTCCGGAGGCGCAGAGCGTCAAAGACGACGAAAAGCGGCACGGCGACGCCGTAACGGCGCTGCTGCAATAAAAACCGACCACGCGGGAGCGGTTTTCCGTCAGAAGGAGCTTCCATCACATGAAAGAGCGATTCGATATCCAGACCTATATGACCCGCGGCGTGGCCAAGGTAGTGGCCGGATCGCTGCTGGCGACCGCGGCCAACCGGAAGGAAGGGGCGTTTATGCGTTCCTTCGCGCGGGCGTCGCTGCGCGCCTCCCGTAAGCGGGCGGCTTCGGAAAAGGCGGGGGAGCACATTCCGCCGTTTCTTATCGCCAGCATCACGGGGCGCTGCAACCTGCACTGCGCGGGGTGCTATTCCCGCGCCAACCACGCCTGCGGCGACAAAGAGCCGGATACGCTGCTGTCCGCGCGGGAGTGGGACCGGGTGTTTTCCGAAGCGGACGACCTGGGCGTCAGCTTCATCCTGCTGGCCGGCGGGGAACCCATGCTGCGGTCCGACGTGCTGAACGCCGCCGCGCGGCACAGGAACATCCTGTTCCCGATCTTCACCAACGGCACCTGCCTGAACGATTACTATCTCAGGCTGCTGGACGCCAACCGGAACCTGCTGCCCGTCATCAGCATCGAGGGCGGCCGCGCCGTCACCGACGCCCGCCGCGGCGAGGGCGTATACGATAAGATCACCGACGCCATGCGGAAGATCCGTCAGCGGAAGCTGATTTTCGGCGCTTCCGTCACGGTGACCAAAGAAAACCTGCGGGAGGTGTGTTCGGACGCGTTCGTCCGCGATCTGTACGCCAAGGGCTGCAAGGCGGTCATCTACGTGGAATACGTCCCCGTAACGGAGGAAAGCGATTCCCTCGCCCCGGAGGAGGCGGAGCGGGAGCTGATGCGGCAGCGCGTCCGCGCCCTGCGCCGGAAATTCCGCGGGATGGTGTTCATCTCCTTCCCCGGGGACGAAAAAAGCTCCGGCGGCTGCGTGGCGGCCGGGCGCGGGTTCTTCCACATCAACGCCTCCGGCGGCGCGGAGCCCTGCCCCTTTTCCCCTTATTCGGATTGCAGCGTCCGGGATTCCTCCATCCGGGAGGCGCTTCGTTCGCCCCTGTTCTACGCGCTGAACGCCCAGGGGCTTCTGAAGGACGACCACGCCGGCGGCTGCACGCTGTTTGCCAATCGGGAACAGGTGGAGAGACTGCTGGGGAACGTGCCCTCCGGCGGTCAATGACCCTTCCGAAAAAAACAACCCCGGCGGGGGCTTGCGGACCGGCGCCGTATATGGTAAACTCTTCTCAAACAAAATGAGAGGAGTTTTTTTTGTTATGGCATGTTTTGTTGTTCCCGGAACGGAAGCGATCGTCGTTACCGCCGCCGCGGTCCTGCTGAAAAAATATGAGCAGAACAGGGCGCAGGTAAAGCTTGGCACGGGCAGCGCCCCTGCGGAGGCTCCCGCACGCACCGGTTTTTCCCGCAAGCTGTTTTGGCTGGCGGAGCTGCTGTGGGGCGGCGTGATCCTGCTGGCGTTCGAGCATCTGTGGCACGGCGAGGTCGTACCCTTCTTCCCGTTCCTGACCGCCGCCACGGAAGG
>CAMJYF010000101.1 GCA_946409885.1 uncultured Clostridia bacterium
ATTTATTGTAGGGCGTGGGCACGGAAATGATGTACACGTCCGTTTCGCAGTAGTCGACGGAAAACGTGATGCCCGCGTCCGCGGCCTGCCGGAACAGGTCCGAAAGGCCCTCCTCCTCAAAGGTGACATGCCCGGCGCGCAGCGTTTCCACCAGCGCCGGGTTCTTGTCGGAGCCCACCACCTTTACGCCGTGCGAAGCCAGCATCAGCGCGGTGGGCAGGCCGATATAGCCCAGCCCGATGACGTTTACCGTAAGATTTTTATCGTATGCCATAGCTGTTTATCCTTTCTGTTTCGCGGCCCGGCTTTTCCGCAGCGCATAGCGTATCGCTTCGTCAAACGCCCGGACGGAATGGGCCATCGTCCGGTGGCTGAAATAGAACTCCCTCGCCCGTTCCCCCATGGCGCCGTATTCATCGGCGCGGTCCGCGCAGTCCAGGATCAGCTCCTTCAGCGCGGCCTCATCCTTCAGGATCACGCCGGTTTTTCCGTTTTCGATGTTGAAGATCTCGCCGCCGGTGATCGCGTTTTCCATGGTGGCGAAGGGCACCCCGAAGGCCATGGATTTCAGCACGCTGAGCCCTGCCTGCCGGGGGGAGACGGTCACAATGGCCTTTTCAAAAATGGGCGTCAGCAGGTCGTTGTCGGTGATCTTTCCCAAAAAGGAGACCTTTCCGTCCAGGCCGCTGTCGCGGGCGGCCTGCTCCAGCGCGGCCCGTTCCGATCCGTCCCCCACGATGACCAGGTCCGGCACGGCGGGGTTCTCCGCATAGGCCAGCCGGTACTGCTCCAGCAGCACGTCCACGCCCTTCTGGGGGTACAGCTCGCCGATGAACAGCAGGTTTTCCGGCTTACGGTTCAGGGGCGTTTGGGGCACCTCCACGGTGTTGTTGGACACAAAGATCTTGTCGGGGTCCGCGCCCTGCTTCACGTATTTTTCTTTGGGGTAGTCGTAATAGAAAATCACCGCGTCGCTGGCGTCGATCAGCTTCAGATACTGCGCCGACTGGTCGGTCTCGTCGTAGTGCTCGTTGTAGGAGGCGCTGACGCCGATGCCGAACGAAACGACCTTTGCCTTCGGCGCGACCAGCTTCAGGAGCAGCCGGTTCACCGACCGGAACTCCGTCGGCCGGATGATCACGTCCGCCTGCCGCAGCAGCCTGCGCAGCGCCCCGTCCCAGATGAAATCCAGCGAGACGGGCCAGTATCTGTGCTTCAGCTTCAGTACGGCGTAGTGCTCCCCCTTGATCAGCGGTTCCTGGCAGCCCACCACCGTGGTGTCGTACAGTTGGCCGATCCCATCAAAGAGGGGCACCCTGTATTCCTTGATCCTTTTTTGCAGAATGACAACTTTTGTTTTGTCCATAACGCTCCGCCGCTTTCGTTTTTCTGTGACGCGGCAGATGGCCAGCCGTCAGCCGCGCCGCGGTCTCTTTTCCGCCTCATTGGTATAATTAATCATTATTGTATTCTTTTTAGGGGGTAAAGTCAAGACAAAATCAGCATTCAGAATAGATCCCCGATCCTCGATTGCGATCGAATGCGGGGTGCAAAAAACAACTAATTGATAAAATCACATGAAAAAGACTTTACAAACGGAAAAAAAAGGTTATAATAAAACTAAAGGCAGCGTGTGCGAGGCGCTGTCTCTTACAACTGAATCGATTGACGCCGCTGGTCAGGGAAATCGGGTGCAACTCCCGAGCAACCGCCATTGCCGTTACGCCGCAGTTCTGCGGCCCAGCCGGAATGCCTGCGCGGCGCTGTTTGGATGCTTTTGGGTAAATGGGAAAGCAAGAAACACCGCCCGGTCAGGTTCGTTCCGATAGTCCGGGAGATTTGTTCTACTTCCCCTTTCCTTTGCGGAAAGGGGTTTTGTTTTACGGACGGACGTTCCCACACCGCGGCGGCAACCCGACAACCTTTTTCCGTGTTTACAGGAGGCAACCCCATGAAACGACCCATAGCGATACTGACGGTCCTGTGCCTGCTCTTCGGACTGGCCCTCCCCTGCCTGGCGGCGGGGATCACGTCCGCCCCCACCCCCACCGGAACGGCGGAGCTGCTGTTTACCCGCAAGCTGGGCAACGGCTACCGCAACGCCCCCACCCCCATTGCGGCGGGCGACGGCGTCCTCTACGTCGCGGCGGGGAAGAATTTCTACAAGCTGGACGCCGCCACCGGCGAAACGCTGGCAAGCGTTCCCATGGAAAGCGTCAGCACCTACACAGCCGTGCCCCCGCTGCTGGTGGATGATACCGTCTATATGCCGTTGGACGACGGCCTGATACAGGCCTTTTCGGCAGAGGACCTCACCCCCCTTTGGACCTATACCGATCCCCTGGGCGGCCAGAGCCTGACCCCCGTCGTATATGAGGACGGTTGTCTCTACACCGGCTTCTGGAACGGCGAGACGGAGGAGGCCAACTTCGTCTGCCTGCCCGCGGAAGGCAGCGGGGAACAGAAGGCTTTGTGGACCTTTTCCCACGCGGGCGGCTTTTACCGCACCGCCCCGCTGCTGGTGGGAAATTACCTGATCGTCGGCAGCGACAACGGCCAGCGGGTGGACCAGCCGGAGGCCCCCTCCGCCCTCTACGCGCTGCATAAGCGCACCGGGCGGCAGGTCTCTTCCCTTGCCACCGCGGGCGATCTGCGGGCGGGCGTGGGCTATGACGAAACCACCGGCGCCTGCTATACCGTCTCCAAAGCGGGCATCCTCTACCGCTTTTTGGTCAACCCCGCCACGGGGGCCTTATCCGGCCTGACCTCCGCCGCCCTGCCCGGCGGCAGCACGGTGACGCCCATTCCCCGCAACGGGCGGCTTTACACCGCCGGGGCCAACGGACGGAAGGGCGTTTTTTCGGTGCGGGACCCCGCCACGCTGGCAGTCATCTGCGCCGCCGAGCTGCCCGGCCCTCCCCAGGGGGATATGCTGCTCAGCACCGCCTATGAGGCGGATGGCGGCCGGGTGCTGCTGTACGCCACCTACAACGCCCCGCCCGGGGGCGTGTGCGTGATGGAGGACGCGCCCGGACGGACGGAGATCACCGCCGCGGAGCTGTTCACCCCGCCGGAGGGCATGGGCCAGTACTGCTTCTGCCCCCTTACGGCGGACGCGCGCGGGCGGCTCTACTATAAAAACGATTCCGGCAATATCTTCGGGCTGGACGCCTCCCCGGAGGGGAAACAGGCGTTTTCCCTGCTGGAACAGTTCCTCCGTCTGCTGGAGAAGCTGCTGGCGTTTCTGAAGGGACTGACCACGCTATGACAAAAAACCGCCTCGGCTTTCGCAGCGCCCACCCGGTCAGCGCCCTGCTGTTCTTCGTTTTAGCGGTCACGGCCAGTACGGCCTCCACCCATCCGCTGACGCTGGGGATCTGCTTCTGTTCCGCCGCCGTCTGCGATATCGCCCTGCAGGGCAAAAAGGCGGCGCGCCTGCTGACAAGGGTGCTGCTGCCCATGCTGGCGCTGGTTTCCGCCTTCAACGGCCTTTACAACCACTATGGCGTCACCGTGCTGTTCCGCATGCGCAGCGGCAACAATTTCACGCTGGAGGCGCTGGTCTACGGGCTGGTGTTCGCCGTCAAGGCCTGCAGCGCCGTGCTGTGGCTGGACCTGACGGCGGAGGCGCTGCCCAGCGACAAGGTGATCTTCCTGTTCGGGCGGTTCTCCCCCCGACTGGCGCTGGTCATCTCCATGGTCCTGCGCTTTCTGCCGCTCATCCGGCGGCAGGCGGGGCAGATCAACGCGGCGCAAAAGGGGCTGGGGGCCTTAACGGACGGCAACCTGTGGCGCAGGCTCCGGGCCGCCGCCCACCGGCTTTCCATCTTGATCTCCTGGACGCTGGAACGGGGCATCGATTCCGCCGATTCCATGCGGGCCCGGGGCTACGGCCTCAAAGGACGCACCCAATACAACCGCTTCGCCTTTTCCCCGCTGGACGCGGCCCTCACCGCCATCTGCGCGGCCGCCTTCGCGCTGTACCTGCTGTCCCTGAAAGGGATGGCGGCGGTGTACAACCCCGTGGTGACGGTCCCCTTCCCCAACGCGGCGGGGTGGCTGTCCAGCGCCGCGCTGGCCGCCGCGCTGCTGTTCCCGGCCATTTCGGAACACCTGACCCTCCGACGGCATCCCCCCCGCGCGGATCACACCGTAAAAGAGGGATTTGTCGATCCAATTCGGAATGCGGAATTCGGAATGCGGAATGATGGTGAACCTACGTTTGCGTGCCATTTGAAACGTCCGGATCGGATTGTCTCATTGATTCTTTAAGACACCCAATTACAATCAAATCGCGTCAGCGATTTCCGAAATTCCGCATTCCGTATTCCGCATTCCGCATTAAAACGGCTCGACAAATCGCCAATTTATCTCATCCTCAAAACCATGAACATCACCCCCACCGAAAACTTCATCCTGCAAAACGTCTCCTTCACCTACCCCGGCCAGACGGAACCCGCGCTGCGGCAGATCGATCTGCGGGTGGCACAGGGGGAATTCGTCGTGGTCTGCGGCGCCTCCGGCAGCGGAAAATCCACCCTGCTGCGGCTGCTGAAGCCCGAGCTGACCCCCCACGGCAAAACGGAGGGATCGGTGCGGTTCTTCGGGCAGGAGGCCTCCGCCTTCTCCCCCCGGGATTCCGCCGCCATGATCGGCTTTCTGCTGCAGGACCCCGAATACCAGATCGTCACCGACGACGTGCTGGGCGAGCTGGCCTTCGGCGGCGAGAACTTGGGCCTCCCCAACGAGGAGATCTCCCTGCGCATGGCGGAGATCGCCGCTTACTTCGGGCTGGAGGGGATACTGGAGCGCAAGACCGCCGACCTCTCCGGCGGGCAGAAGCAGCTGCTCTCACTGGCCGCCGTGCTGACGCTGCAGCCCCGGGCGCTGATCCTGGATGAGCCCACCTCCCAGCTGGACCCCACCGCGGCGGACGCGTTGCTGCACACGCTGACCCGCCTGTGCCGGGAAAACGGCATCACGGTGATTTTGTCGGAGCACCGGCTGGAGCAGATCCTGCCCGCCGCCACCCGGGTGCTGGTGATGGAAAAGGGCCGCCTGATCGCGGACTGCCCGCCCCGGCAGATGGACCGCGCCCTGTTCACGGGCAACGAATTCGTCTACCGCTCCATGCCCACGCCCCTGCGGCTGCACGCCGCGCTGGGGCTGCCCGGCCCCGCGCCCCTGCATGTGGCGGAGGGTCGGCAGATGCTGGCGGGGCTGCTGGAGGGAAGGGAGCTGCAGACGGACCTGCCCCCCGCCCCGGCGGCGTCCGACGAACCAGCGGTGGAATGCAACAATCTCTGGTTCGCCTACAACGCCTCCGGCTACGTGCTGCGGGGACTGGACCTGACCGTTCCCAAGGGCAGCTTTTTCGCCCTGATGGGGGCCAACGCAGCCGGCAAAAGCACCGCCCTTTCCGTGATGGGCGGCGTGCTGACGCCCGGCAGCGGCACGGTAAAGCTGCTGGGCAAGCCCCTGAAAAAATACAGCCGGAAGGAGCTGTACCGGGGCACAGCGGCGCTGCTGCCGCAGAAATGCGAGACCCTGTTCGCCGCGGCCACCATCCGGGAGGACCTGCTGTCCGCCCTGGCCGACAGCGGCCTGAATAAAGAAGAAAAATTACAGCGGATGCGGGAGACCGCCCGTTTTCTGGATATCGAGCCCCTGCTGGAGCGCCACCCCTACGACGTGAGCGGCGGCGAGATGCAGCGGGCCGCCCTGGCCATGGTGCTGCTGCGGGATCCGCAGATCATCCTGCTGGACGAGCCCACCAAGGGCATCGACAACGTGATGAAGCGGGCGCTGGCCCAAAAGCTGCTGGCCCTGTGCGCGGAGGGAAAGACCGTGGTGATGGTCTCCCACGATACGGAATTCGCGGCGGAATACTGCACCGGCTGCGCCATGCTCTTCCGGGGGCGGACCGCCGCCGTGGGCGACAAGCGCCGCTTTTTCCCGCAGCACTATTTCTATACCACCGCCGCCGCCAAAATGGCAAGGGCGTATTTCCCGCAGGCGGTGACCGAGGAGGAGGTGACGGCGCTGTGCCAAAAAAACATGCCCGCCGCAACCTGATCTCCGTGCTGGTGTTCGCGCTGTTCTGCCCGGCGGTACTGGTGCTTTCGGTGCGTTACCTGCCCAGCCGTTACTACTACCTTTCCGCCGTGGCGGTGATATTACTGTCCCTCATCCCCTTTCTGCTCTCCTTTGAGCGCCGCAAGATCAAAACCGGCGAGATCGTCATCATCTCGCTGCTGGTCGCCCTGGCCATCGCGGGGCGGGCCGTCATGGCCTTTGTGCCCCAGATCAAGCCCACCGCGGCGCTGGTGGTGGTGGCGGGCGTGGCCTTCGGGGCCAACGTGGGCTTTGTGGTGGGCAGCGTCACCATGTTCATTTCCAACTTCATTTTCGGCCAGGGGATGTTCACCCCCTTTCAGATGCTGGGGCTGGGGCTGGTGGGCTTCCTCTGCGGGGCCGTCTTCTGCGGCAGAAGGGCCGCCAACAACCGACTGGCCGTGGCCCTTACCGGGGCCGCCGCCGTGTTTGCCATCTACGGACCCATCGTGGACAGCTGTTCGGTGCTGACCATGCTGCCCAAAATCACGGTCACCTCCGCCTTTTCCGTCTACGCCACCGGCGCCCCCTTCAACCTGCTGTACGCCGCCAGCACCGCCATTTTCCTCTTCCTGCTGGCCAAGCCCATGAACGAAAAGCTGGAACGCCTGCGGGTGAAATACGGTATTTTTGATACGGATTAG
>CAMJYF010000102.1 GCA_946409885.1 uncultured Clostridia bacterium
TCCCCCCCCAATCGCATTCTGTAAGGCAAAGATATTCGTAGCACGCTGCCTCAGCAGCGTCAAAAACGGATGTTGGGACGGAGCTGAGGCTCCGTGCTACGGATACACGGATATCGAAAGCATAATGCCGTCGAAATCGTTCCATCTCTTGCGTTTTGCAATACAATTTGCTATAATGCAGAAAAAGCGGAGGAGGAAGCAACGATGAGCGAGATCGTCCATCCCATCCCGCCTGTGTTTGATGAACACAGCGAGATCCTGATTCTGGGGAGCTTTCCCTCGGTGAAGTCCAGAGAGGCGGGCTTTTTCTACGGCCATCCCCAAAACCGGTTCTGGAAAACGCTGGCGGGCGTCTTGGGGCTGCCTGTTCCTGTTACCGTGGAAGAGAAACGGCGCTTTCTGCTGCTTCATCACATCGCCCTGTGGGATGTGGCGGCCCGCTGCGAGATCACCGGCAGCGCGGACAGCTCCATGAAGCGTGTGATCCCCAATGACCTTTCCCCCATTTTTCAACGGTCGGAGATCAAAGCGGTCTTTGTCAACGGAAAGACCGCGGGAAAATACTACCGTCAGCTGCTGCAGCCTGTGTATCACCGTGAAGCCGTCTGCCTGCCTTCCACCTCGCCCGCCAACGCCGCCAGGTCCCTTCCCGATCTGATCGCGGAATGGAGCGTCATCAGGGTATATCTCTCCGTCATTGTTGATCGATAACCGCCGGGGGAATCCCTGTCCCCAGCCGAAAAAGCGAACGGAACGCTGTATGACGCAACGTTCCGTTCTTTTGTCAACGTATTCTGTTGTCTTTTTCACAGACGCGTGTTGTTTGGGGAAGGGGGCCTGCGGTGAAATCACATAGTCCGGTTATTCCGCTTCCGCAAGGCGCTGTTTCGCCAGTTTTTCGTGAACGTCCGCCAGCTTCTTTTTGGAAAGATCGTAGCCGAAGAACAGGATCACAGCCATCAGCGCCAGCATGATGGCGGGAACAAGGGTAGAGATGTCGTACAGCTTTTTCAGCACGTCCTCCCCCAAGGCGATGCCTTGCTTGGAAAGCTCGCCGTCATAGTGGATATACGCCAGCAGCGCGTTGAGTCCCACGCCGGCCAGCGTCTGCCCCAGCTTACGGGTGAAGGAGAACACCGCGTAGGCCATGCCCTCTTCCCGCTTGCCGGTTTTCAGTTCGTGGTAGTCGATGACGTCCATCACCAGCGCCCAGACTTCCAGCACCAAAAAGGTCTGGCCCAGACCAGAGAAGAAGGTGAACGCCAGGAATACATAGGGGTTCGCCGCCAATGCGCTGCCGCGCAGCAGGAACAGCACGATCACCGACACGGAGGCAAACGCCATACCAAAGGCGCACAGCTCCTTTTTGCCGAAGCGGTGGATCAGCTTGTTCATAATAGGGATAAAAATTGCCATGGGCAGATAGGTGCACACCGTGACAAAGGAGTACAACCCAGGCTTTCCATAATAATCTGTAAACAGATAGGTGTAGGTGGACTGATAATAGAACTGGAAGGCGATCAGCAGCATGGAGGCGACGCACAGCATAACAAAGGCCTTGTTTTTCATCAGCTCACGGATGGTGGCCGTGGCATGATAGTTGGCGTTCTTCACATGCTTCTGGGGCTTGATGCGCTCGGTGGTCAGCTTATAATGACCGTAATAGACGACGACGGAAACGGCCGCCAGCGCCAGCACGCACCAGAACAGCTTGTTTTCGTCCAGCGCCTGAATGTTGGTACCGTTGGCGTATTTGCCGGTGACGGTGTAAACGATCATCGGCAGCAGGATGGTGCCGGGCAGACCGCCCACGCCCGCGCCGATAGAGCGCCACATAGAAAGGGAAGACCGCTCATATTCATTGTCCGTCACAACGGAGGCCAGCGAACCGTAGGGGATATTGACCGCCGTATACATCATTCCGTAAAGGATATAACTGATATAGGCGAACACCAGATACTGCGTCGGGCCAAGTCCGGGAATCTTGAGAAACATCAGCACGGCGGAGGCCGCCAGCGGGATGGAAAACCGCAGGATCCAGGGGCGGAACTGTCCGCGGGGATTCGGTTTGCGGGACTGGATGAAAGCCCCCCACAACGGGTCATTGATGGCGTCCCACAGCCGGGCTACAAGGATCAGCACCGCGATGCTGGAGGGTTTCAGGCCGAGGGCGTCGGTGTAGAACTTGTTCTGGAAGGCGCCGATCAGCGAAAAGGTGAGCAGGCCGCCCATATCGCCCATGGCATACCCGATGTAATCCTTCGCTTTCAGCTTGCCCCCGTTGGCGTTTCCGGAAGTTACAGCTTTTTTCATGTCTGGTTCAGATTCCTTTCATTTTATTTGAGGAACAACGATACGCCGCTGATCACCATCAGCGCGTAGGTGAGCAGCAAAAACGCTTTTTTGCTCATTTTCCGCGCGACCCGGTTGCCGATCAGGATGGCCCCGAAAAGTACGACCAGACAGACGGCCGTCAGCAGCAGGATCTCTCCGTTGAAGCTGCCAGTCACCGCGTCCGTGACAGCAAGAATGCTGTTCAACACGATCCATACAGCGGAAAGGGTGGCCCGGAATGCGTTATTATTCTTCAGCTTTACGCTGGCATAGCTCACGATGAGCGGCCCTCCGCATACAAACAGACCATGAGTCACGCCTCCCGCAATCAGAAAAGCATATCCCAGTGCGTTACTTTTTTCCGCGAAATCTTTCTTTAATAAGAACGCAAGAAAATTCAGTACCGCAAACAGGATAACAAGAACGCCGAGAAGCTTGAACAGCACGCTGCCATAGGCGGCAAGCCTGTCTTTGAGAAACGCCCCCACAAGCATGCCGGGGAGCGTAACAGCCAGAATCGTAATAAGCTGCTTCTTCTCAATACTTCTGTGGTTGTTGGCGACAACACCAACGGAAGCGGCGATGCCCATGATATTCAGAATGGGGCGGGCGGTATCCAGCCCCACCAGCATAACGGAAAAGGGCATCGCCAGCACGGTTCCGGCAAAACCGGTCACGCATTGAATGATATTGGAAAGAAATACGACAACAAGAAAACCGATCTGCTGTGCCGTCAAAACGCGAACACCTCGATACCAAGCATCCTGCCCAGTGCCTTGATGGAGGCGGAGATATCGCCCATTGCCACGGCAAAGTGGGGTTCCCAGCCGTACTCCACGCCGCCCTTCACAAAGCGTTCCGCATCGCTGTGCAGTTTTACCACCAGCGAGGTGCCGAAGTACTGCTGTGGACGGTCCAGCGCCTCACCGGCGGCGGTGAGGATGCGGAAGCGGCCCTGTCCGTCCTTGCCGATGCGCAGGATCGTGACGGCAGGCTCCGCCTTGCAGCCGAATTCCAGCGTGGGGCCGATCTTCCGGTTGCAGTGGACGCCCGCAACCGCGCCGGTATCCTCCCTCGCCAGCGAACAGGCGGCGGTGCCGCAGTGCCAGAAGGTGACGGTATTCTCCTCCCGGTTCAGCGCAACCGGGTCGCCGAAGTAGGCGGGCTTGCCGGTGAGGTTGGCGGCGGCGTACATGGAAAGCGCGCCATAGGTGTCCGTCTCGCAGGCGGCGGGAATCCCCATATCGTTCAGCATGGCCAGCACCGCGCAGACCGGGGTGCCGAAGGAGGTAAAGAAGTCCGGCCAGCAGCGGGAGGCCAGCGCGCCGATATGGTTTTCTTTCACATATTCGTCATACGCCTTATACAACCGGGCGAAGTCCCTGACGTTGGCGTCGTTGATTTTGTCGAGCCCGCAGATGCAAGTTTTTGCCTTGTCAAGATATGCGGCGCACTCCTCGTCTGTAAAGGACTTTGCCTTGTCAATCAGTTCCCGCGCCTCAATGGAACTGATATTGCATCCGAAGGTTGCCATCAGCTCGCCGTCCAGCGCCCGGCCGAAGCCGAAACCCTGTGGCGTGTGGCCGATCTGTAAAACGTTCAGGCTTTTCAGGTCCTTTTTCAGCTTCGCGGCGGCGATTACGGCGACAAGCTCTTGCCTTGTCGCCTCCTCGTCTGGGGAGCCGTACACGTAGCAGTAGGGTCTGCCGAAGGCCGTCAGCATGTTGGCGGCGCTGAAAGCACCCGTCAGGGCGTTCAGCTTCAGCCTGCCGGTGTCCGCCGCGGGTTCCTCCGGCGTCCACAGCAGCACGGGGCAGTCAAGGGAGCGAAGCGCCTCCGCGGTATACGCGCCGTTGGCGAAGGTCACGTTCTGGATGATCGCCAGGTCCGCGGACTTGTCAGCTGTAAAGGTAGCTACCTTGTCGGCGCCCAGCAGCAGACCGTCCGGCACGTCGATGTCAGGCACAAGCTCTTGCAGCAATGCGGCGGAGCGCCGGAACATCTCTCCGGCGGCCGCCTGATCGAAGGTGGGCACCCCCACCGGGATATACACAGCGCGGAACATCAGTTTTTCCTCTCCCTGACGATTTTATAGGTGGTGCGGAAATCCATGGAGCCCATGCCGTGTTCCATGCCGTAGTCGAACACGGCCTTGGCGTTGGCCGCGCCGGGCATGGGCAGGCCGACCTCCTCCGCCAGCTTCAGGCAGATGCCCAGGTCCTTGTGCTCGTTGGCCAGCGAGAAGGCGGTGGTCCAGTTGTCCGCCTCCAGATTCTGCCACTGGCTGTCCAGATAGAAGTTCTGCGCGCCGCCGTAGGAGACAGCCTCGGCAAAGTCCTTGGGGGCGATACCGAACTTGCCCGCCAGCGCCAGCGTCTCGTTTACGCCGTTCTGGATCTGCCCCACCAGGCAGTTGTGGCAGATCTTCATGGTGATGCCGCTGCCGTTTTCGCCCATACGCTTTACGTTGCAGCCCATATACAGCAGAATGGGGCGGATGGTTTCATACAGGTCCTCGTCGCAGCCCACCAGCACACCCAGCGTGCCGTTGATGGCGGCGGGTTTGGATTTCACAACGGGGCAGTCGGCAAACTGCGCCCCGGTTGCCTTTACCTTTTCAGCCGTGGCCATGGAAACGGAGGGGTCGATGGTGCTCATGTCGATGCCGATCTTGCCGGGACCGAAGACGGGAAGGATCTCGTCATAGACGGAGGCCAGGTGCTCGGATTTGGGCACCATGGTGATGACCACGTCGCTCTTTTCCGCCAGCTCTTTGGCGCAGCTGCAGGCCACGCCCCCCAATGCCGCCATTTTTTCCGTCTTTTCTTTCACCACGTCGAACACGTAAACCGTGTCGTCATGCTTTTTGATGATATTCTCGCTCATGGATTCGCCCATGATGCCGAGACCAATGAAACCTATTTTCATAAATAACCTTCCTTATTAATCTTTTATCTTTCTTCTTTATGATCCGTGCGGTATTGGTGGATATGGATTTTACTCTGTGACCGTCTTATCCCACGCGGCGCAGAATTTTTCCAGGCCGTAGTCGGTAAAGGGATGATAGAAGCTGTCCTTATACACCTGCAGGCCCGCGGTGACGATATCCGCGCCGGCCACGGCGCAGTCCACAAACTGTTTACCGGTGCGAACGGCGGCGCAGATGATCTGCGTTTCCCCCAAAAAGCCGTAGTTGGTATAGATATCCACGATATCCTGAATATAGTCCACGCAGTCCTCGCCGCTGTTTTCCTTCCACCCGATGAAGGGGGAGACGAACAGCGAATGGTTCTTGGCGGCGATCAGCGCCTGCGAGGCGGAAAACACCAGCGTCAGGTTGGTGCGCACGCCCTGCTGCTCCAGTCGTCTGGCGGCGGTGATGCCCGCCATGGTGCAGGGGATCTTGATCACAAAGTTGGGGCACATGGCGGCGATCTTCGTTCCCATCTCCACCATGTCGTCGGCGTTGTCCAGATGGGGATTGATCTCCACGGAAATGGGGAACTTGTCCCAGCCCTCAATGCCTTTTTCCTTGACAAACGCCGCCAGCTCGCCGATGACGGTGAAGAAGGGCTTGCCGGAATTCATGATGTGGTTGGGGTTGGTGGTGACGCCGTCGATGCCAAAGGTGTCGTAGGCTTCACGGATCTCGTCGATCTTTGCGCTGTCCAAAAAGTATTTCATGTTCTGTTCTCCTTTATTTTGCTGGTATTATTTTACATGTAAAGCCCCGCGGTGTCAACACGGGAACGGATTATTTTTCCTTCCCGGCTTGCTTCCCGGGGCTGATTGTGCTAAAATGAGTCGAAACGCAGGGAGGGTATAATGATGTTGAAACTGGTATCATGGAACGTGAACGGCCTGCGGGCCGTTGTGGGCAAGGGCTTTACCGATATCTTTCAGTCGCTGGACGCGGATTTCGTCTGCCTGCAGGAGACAAAGCTGCAGGCGGGGCAGCTGGAGTTGTCCTTTCCGGGGTATGAATCCTATTGGAATTACGCCGAAAAAAAGGGGTATTCCGGCACCTGTATTTTTACCCGCCATTCGCCGCTGGCCGTTTCTTACGGCATCGGCGTTCCGGAGCACGACGCGGAGGGCCGGGTGATCACGCTGGAGTATAACGGCTTTTACCTTGTCACCGTCTATACGCCCAATTCCAAAGACGATCTGTCCCGTCTTGCCTACCGGCAGCAGTGGGAGGACGCGTTCCTCGCCTACCTGAAAGGGCTGGAAGAGCGCAAGCCCGTCATCTTCTGCGGCGACCTGAACGTCGCCCACGAGGAGATAGACCTGAAAAACCCGAAGACGAACCACCATAATGCCGGTTTTACCGACGAGGAGCGGGGAAAGTTCACGCAGCTGCTGGATAACGGTTTTGTGGATACCTTCCGCCATTTCTA
>CAMJYF010000103.1 GCA_946409885.1 uncultured Clostridia bacterium
CGGTGGACGCTTATCGCAGGATCGCGCGCAGACAGGAATTTCCCTCCGAGGAGCCCCGCCCGGACGAGCCCGCGCAGGACAGCCCCGAAACGCTTGTCCTCCAGAAAGAGGAACGCCGCCGCATGCTTGCGCTCCTTATGGCGCTGGGCGAGCCGGAAACGACGATCCTGTTTCGCCGCTATTATTACGGCGAAAGCTACGCTGAGATCGGCAAGCTCGTTCATCTCAGCGAAAACGCAGTGAACAAGCGCTGTTTGAAGGCGCTGCAAACGCTGCGCGGACAAATGAAAGGAGATGTATCCCATGACGGATAACACATTTGAGTCGCTGTTTGAGTCGCTGGATGAAACAGAGCTTCAAACGCTTGTCAATGCGGGCGTAAACATAGACGCGCCGGCAACGCACAGCGAGAAAAAACGGTTGTATCATCTGACGAAAAAGGACACGGAACCCGTGCGGCGGTTACCGAAGGGCCGCACCGTAAAAACAGTTTTGTTGGCGGCGGCTTTACTGACCGCATTCGTTCTTGTCGCAGGGGCGGTGGCGCACTTTATATTACCCGCAACGATTCCGGAGCATATCGAAGGCTTTACGCTGCAGGCGGTAGATCCCGTTGTGATCGAGCAGGACGGTAAATCTGTCCCCGTGACGGCAACCTCGGACGGCTGCCAGATCACGCTGGAAGCCATCGTGAAAGGCGATGTGCTGAACAGGGATCTGTTCACCGGCGAAGAGGTAAAAAATGAAAAGACTTACGCGGTGGTGACGATCAAGCCCGACGACGCCGCGCTGTATGAGGAATGGCAGACCGGCAAAAAAGGCGAGCCGGTCAGCATATGGATGGTGGAAGGCTACGCGCCACTGTGTATGTCCGGTTACGGCTGCAACTGGTTCATCGACGGCGTTGTGTATCATCTGGCGGACGTAACGGACGCCGCCTTGTTTGCCGACCGCGAGCTGTATCTTGCCGTCAGCGTCAACACGCCGGACTGGTCCGTGCTGCGTATGGACGAACAGGGAAAATTCTATTATCTTGACCGCACCGTTGGGATGAGAGCCATTCTTCCGCTGCCTTTGGATACAAATAAAGCGGACCGTGCAAAAGCGGACCGCTACGCATCAGAGCACAGTTTTATTACCGAGCCTGATTACAGCTGGTATGATGAACAAAATGCTTTGGACGATACGTTTATTGCCTCCGGCGTGGATCTGACGCCCTATATTGGCGATAACGAGTGGCGCGGTTCTTCTCCGTTGCAGTTCGGCGTGGTGGAGCATGCCCGGGAATGGCTTGCATTGTCGGAGGAGCGCCCCGCCGACGGCGTGATCCCAGCCTCGTTCCTTTATGATTACGCGCTTGAAAACAACGCGGCGCCCACTCAGAGCGAGCTGCTGGAAGACGCGGAAGCGCACGCTTTTGAAAACGGCGACCAATGGTATTACGTCGGGAGCGACGGCTTTCTGCTCTACCCGGCGGACGAAGCGGTTGCAAGACTCGTCGTTGTGAAGCCCGGCGGCATCGTGATCGACGTGGAAGCGGATTTCAACGCTCTTGTAAATCGCTTGCTGGCTGAAAAAGCCAGTCACGCCCCGGGCGGCTATGCTGCGGAATTGTATTTGTTGGGCGGATACGCGTTCAACCGCTTTGACTGGTATACGGAGGAAATGTACGATTCCGACGTATATTTCTACAGAGACGCGTGCGACGCGCGTTTCGCCATCATCGGCGAATACTGGTCCTGCAACGGTACGGTGCAGGTCATCCTGTAAACGACAACCCCCTTTCTGGCCGGAGGATTATCGCCTTCGGTCCTTTTTTATGAAAACATGGCTTGACAAACAATACTACATGTTGTAGACTATTATTGCACTACATCATGTAGACAATGGAGGGATATGACATGTCGGAATTACAGATGGGGGTTATTGAAGCGCAATTTGCCAATATCATTTGGGAATGCGAGCCCGTCAGCGGGGCGGAGCTGGTGAAAAAAGCGGAGGCAGCTTTCAATTGGAAGCGGACCACCACCTACACGGTACTGAAACGCCTGTGTGACAAGGGCATTTTTCAAAACGACGGCGGCACCGTGACCTCGCGCATGAGCAGAGAAGAATATTATGCCCGGCACAGCAAACAATACGTTGAGGAGACGTTTCAGGGTTCGCTGCCCGCCTTCCTCGCCGCCTTTACAAAAGGAAAGCCCCTGACGGAACAGGAGCGTGACGAGATCAGGAGAATGATCGACGCGGCGGAGTAAGAAAGAGAGATCTTTCATAACGGACGTTTCAGATTTTTACGGGAGGTTTCTGTATGAATCTTCGCGATATGGCATATTTGCTGCTGGACGGGTTGGGAGAATCCTTTCTCCGTCTCTTCAACTTAAGCATCGCCGCGGGCGTGCTGATCCTTGCGGCGGCGCTGATCCGCCGGTTGTTTCCACGGATGCCGAAGTGGCTGCGCTGCCTGCTGTGGGCGCTGCCGGCCCTGCGGCTGCTGCTCCCGTTTTCCCTGCCCAATCCCTTCAGTCTGGCGCCAAACACGGATACTGTCTATCAGGTGCGCACCGCCGCCGACAGCGTCAGCGTACCGGTGATCAACAGCGGCCTTGAGGCGGTAGACAACGCGGTTAATCCGGTTCTGGAGCGTTCCTTTACCGGGCTGGCGCATAGCGCGGCCTCCGTTACGGAGAGGGCGAAGGAGCTGACGCCCGCTTCCTTTTTCGGACTGATCTGGGCGGCCGGCTGCGCGGCGCTGCTCCTTTATATGCTGTTTTCCTTCCTGCGGTTCCGCAAAACCGTGCGTTTCGCCGTCCCGCTGGAAAAGGGCGTGTATCTGTGCGACGGGATCGCCTCCCCGTTTATTCTTGGGGTGATTCATCCGAAAATCTACCTGCCGTCCCTGCTGGAGGAAAGACATTATCCTCCGATCCTTGCCCACGAGCGGGCGCACCTGAAACGGAAGGACCACTGGTGGAAGCCGCTGGGCTTTCTGCTGCTGACGGTCTACTGGTTCAATCCTTTGATATGGATCGCCTACGCCCTGCTGTGCCGGGATATCGAGCTTGCCTGCGACGAAAAAGTGATAAAAAACGGCGACATATCGCAGCGGAAAGCCTATTCGGAGGCGCTGCTGACCTGCGGCGCGCCGACCCGTTCCGTCGCCGCCTGCCCGCTGGCCTTCGGCGAGGTGGGCGTAAAGTCCCGGATCAAAAACGTACTGCGCTACAAAAAACCGGCGGTGTGGATCATCGTCGCCGCGGTGTTAGCCGCCGGGGCCGCGGCTTTCTGCTTCCTCACGGACCGCCCCGCCGCGTGGGAAAACCAATGGGGTTCCGTCTACGTCTCCGACAGGGTGTATCTCGACCCTGTGCTCTCCCCCGGGAAGGCCGGTAAGCAGACGCCCTTCCGGCTGATCCTGGACGACGAGAACCATATGCTGATCCGCCGGACGCGGGAGGACGGTGAGAGCGGCGTCTACGTGCGGGACCTGGGGCTGGCCGATATCGGCGGCGAATATCTGGGCGGAACGGACCTGTGGTCCATCGCCCGCGAATACGCGCCCGCCCAATACCGTCACAGCGAGCCGCAAAAATCCCCCGGCGCGGTGACGCGGGAAAACGGCATGAATGGCGTCGCCTATTACCACGTGCTGTTCCGGCCGAGAGGCAACGCCTTTTTCTACGCGTCTTTCAAACACGTTCCGGGACGTGAGCCGGAGCTGCAATCCCTGTGCCGCATGAAGCGCGTGGGACGCTTTACCAGGGAGCCGCTGGCGGCCCGCTGGTACGTCACCGTCCCTGTCAGGGACGTGCGGTATCTCAACGTCAGCGGCGCGTTCGGCAACCACCTCACCTATTGCGGGCATGAAAACCCGGAGAGCGGCGTTATGACCTTTGACGTGGGAGAAAACGTCTTCCTCAACGGGCTGGACGGCATAGAGGATATCAGCAAACTGGAGGTCACCGCGTACCGCAGCGATCACACCGTGGCGTATTCCTTCACCGTACCGGAGGGAACCGACGCTTACTATACGGACGAACAGGGCTGGCAGTTCGTGCGCTGCGACAATCCGGTTCCCGACGGCGGCGCGTCCGACTTCGCGGTGATCACGGCCTTTCTGCGGACGTGGTTCACGCCGGATATAAAGGACCGCTATACCCGTCTGCATCAGAATTGGCCGTCCGGCAGTCAGGCGGCGGACGAACAGGCGATCGCAGATTATTTCAGCGGTATCCGGGACTACGTGACGGACGAATTCTATCAGAAGACGGTCATGAACCGGGGTTATCATTCCTATGATCAATTCGTCGCCGAACGCGGCCTGTCCGTCACCGTGCGTGGCGTGCGGATCGAGACGACCGACGACGGAAATTTTACCTTCACCGTGCATCTGGAAGACGGGAACCGCGGCCTTGACGACTCCGCCTCCGGCCAGCTGCGGATGAAGGGCGGCAAAATCGACGGCATGCACGTATCCGCGATGACGCTGGGGCAGGACCGCCCCGAAAGCGGCGAAACGCCCACCTCCGCATATGAAGAAACGGCGGCTCCCCCCGATAACGCGGAATGGACCACCGCCGCCCCGCCGGAAGAATACAGCGAACCGGTCGGAAAAAGCCTGTATGAGACCACAAGCCCCTATGAAAGGGCCGGGACCGCGGCGGAAATCTCCCCGGTGCACCGCGCGCTGATCGATTATCTGCACATCACGCCGGATCTGCTGGAGCTGGCGGAACGGGACGTGGAGCAGATCGGGCAGACGGTCACCTCCGACGGGATCACGCTGACGGTGGAACAGGCGCTGACCTACCCGGACGTGTGCGGGATCGTGGTGACCGTCTCTTTCCCCGAAAAAACGCTGCAGGGCCGCCGGGCGGACGAGCTGTACCCCATTTTTCTGCTGACAAACCATGACTGCGACACGGGCTTCGGCGACGCGGGTGACTGCGAGATCATCTCGCAGGGTAAAACCGCCGCCGTCTATCTGATCCGGCTGTACTGCCGTCAGCCGTCGGCTTTTGCCGCGAACACGGAGGTGGGCCTTTCCTTCTTGGACTTTTCCACGGATAAGTGGGAAAAAGGGGATTTTGTCGTTACGCCGAAGAAGCCGCTGCGGGTGTTGTTCACGCTTACGCACGTAGGAAAAACTAAACCGATCGTCTTCACCGCCTCGTCTCAGTCCCGAAAGGAGCTCACAGGCGTCGCCGCGCTTTCGCCCCTGTCCCTGACGGTGACGTTGACCGGTCCCACGAAGGCCTACCGGGACGCGTCGGGAGACGACGACCTGACCGCGTGGACCGAAGACGTGCGGCTGACGCTGGACCACGGCATTCCTGCCGCCCGGTGCGCATACGTGGGAGGCCGTGAACCGCCGCTCAGCCGCCAATTCGCCCTGAGCGCCTTTGTCGATCCCGACGCCGTGCGGTACCTTTTTATCGGGGAACAAAGAATCAACTGTCAAACAGGATAAGATCTTGGCACCTTAACATTCCGCTGTGATTGGCGGTTCTGATCTCTATCAACACGGTACGGTTCAGGAAATCCTGTCACATCCAACCCTATCGGGTCGGAAGCGTTTTGCTCCCGACCTTTTTTCGCAGTTTTTTGTAAAAAAATGTGTAACTTTTTCGATTGTTTACGACTATATCTATGAAATAGCGTTTTCAGAAAGGGGGAAGGGATTTTGCCGCAAACGCAAAACAAACCGGAATCGGTCTGGCTGGAAAATGAACCGTATATCCGGAAAATCTGCACCTACAAGCTGTCCTCTCACCCTCACGAGATCGAAGACGCGGTGCAGGAGGTCGCGCTGGCCTATTTTGACACGGTGCAAAAGGGAACGGAGCTCCGTGAGCCGAAGAAATGGCTGACGGTGGTCGCCTCCAACGTCATCAAAGACGTCTATCAGCGTCTTTCCACGGAAACGCGCCGGTTGGTTCCGGTGGATGAGGAAGCAGTACAATCACTCCCCGCGCCGGAGGAGCCGGAGGAGATTCCCGAAAGCGTATTACTGCATTGCAAAACCGCGTTTCTCGCTTCCCTGACGGAGGACGAACGGACGCTGTTCCGCTGGCGGTACGTCAAGCGGATGAAACTGAAAACCATCGCAAAAAAAATGGGCGTCAGCGAAGGAAATGTGAAGATACGGATTTTCCGGCTGAAACGAAAGGCCAAAAAATATGTGGACGATTGGTCCGAAAATCATCTGTAACCTTTTTGATGAACGCAGACTGTTTCAGTGAAAGGAAGTGGATCGTATGGTATCTGACCGTGCTTATCTCAGATTATTTCAAATGGACGACCGTATCCTGACGCAATCGGAAATCAGGCGTCTGCTGGACGATGAATTGACGAAAGACGACCCTGATACAGAACTGATCGGGTATTGCCTGGACGCATTGGACGAAAGAGAGATCCTGCCGCCCATACCGGTCACAATCAAACGCTTTTCCGTAAAAACGGCGGTCGCAGCCGCCGCGGTGTTCTTAGTGCTTGCCGGCAGCGTGACAGCCGCCGCGTCCTTCCTGAACATCGACCTGTTCGATCCGTTGGTCCGGCTGTACAACGACAGGATCCGGATCGGGCACAGCGGGGAATCGGATGAATTGGATTACGCTTTGGCGGATACGCCGCTGGCAAAAACGCTTGCCGAAAACGGAATAGCGCCTGTACTGCTGCCGAAGGCTTTGACAGACGGGACCTATACCGTTGATTCCGT
>CAMJYF010000104.1 GCA_946409885.1 uncultured Clostridia bacterium
GTTGGAGCAGCTGCCCACCTCGAAATACTTCTTCTGGCGGGGGCTCCAGGCCTCCACGTCCACGGATTTCACCTTCAGGTCGGCGAGATCCCCGGAGCAGCATTCCAGCGTGCGCACGGGGATATCCAGCGAGCGGAACAGGTCCACCGTGTTCTTCCAGAGCTTATCGTACCACTCGGCGCTCTCCTCCGGGCGGCAGACCACGATCATCTCCTGCTTTTCAAACTGGTGGATGCGGTACACGCCCCGCTCTTCGATGCCGTGGGCGCCCTTTTCCTTGCGGAAGCAGGGGGAATAGCTGGTGAGGGTGTAGGGTAATTTCTCCTCGGGAATGATCTGGTCGATGAATTTGCCGATCATGGAATGCTCACTGGTGCCGATCAGGTAGAGGTCCTCCCCTTCTATCTTGTACATCATGGCGTCCATCTCGGCAAAGCTCATGACGCCGTTGACCACCTGGCTGCGGATCATGAAGGGCGGCACGCAGTAGGTAAAGCCCCGGTCGATCATGAAATCCCGGGCGTAGGAGATGACGGAGGAATGGATGCGGGCGATATCCCCCATGAGATAGTAGAAGCCGTTGCCCGCCACGCGGCCGGCGGCGTCCAGATCGATGCCGTCGAAGGTTTCCATGATGTCCGTGTGGTAGGGGATCTCAAAATCCGGCACCACGGGCTCGCCGAAGCGTTCCACCTCCACGTTTTCGCTGTCGTCCTTGCCGATGGGCACGGAGGGATCGATGATCTGCGGGATGGTCATCATGATTTTGGTGATCTTTTCCTGCAGTTCTCTTTCCTTCTCTTCCGCCTCGGCCAGTGCCTGGGCCTGCTCGTTGACGAGGCGCTTCATCTCCTCAGCCTCTTCCTTCTTGCCCTGGCCCATCAGCGCGCCGATCTGCTTGGAATATTTGTTGCGGTTGGCGCGGAAATTATCCGCCGCCAGCTTGTTTTTGCGGCTCTCCGCGTCCAGCGCGATCACCTCGTCCACCAGCGGCAGCTTGGCGTCCTGGAACTTTTTGCGGATATTTTCCTTGACGATTTCGGGGTTCTCTCTTAAAAATTTAATATCGATCATGGCAGGTGCTCCTTTATTTATATGTTTTTTATAAAATATATTTTTTTATAGTCGTCAGTAGTCAGTCGTCAGAAAGAGACATTTGCTGTGTTTTTTCAAAGGCAACGCAGATTATTTCCGTTTCTTCTCCGATCGACTTCTATTGATTTTTGTTAATTTCTGACGACTGACGACTTTTTAACCGTTTCGGTTCTTTGTGAACGAGATTATTCTTCGCCGAACGCCGCCGCCAGCTTTTTCAGGTCATCCGCGTCGAAAAATTCAATGGTCAGCCTGCCGCCCTCACCGGCGGTGGTGACGGTCACCTGCCGCGCCAGCACGTCGGACAGCGCCAGCTCCACCTCGTCGTAGAAGGTATCCCGGCGGGGCTTGGGCTTAGGCGTCCGGGGCGGTTTGTTCAGGGCTTTTACCAGCTGTTCCGTCTGCCGGACGGAGAGTTTTTCCTCAATCACCTGTCTGGCGGTCTCCGGGATCAGCTCCTTGTCATTCAACCCCAGCAGTGTTCTGGCGTGGCCCGCTGACAGTTCCCCGTCAGAGACCAGTTTCATCACGTCCCCCGGCAGCGCCAGCAGCCGCAGGGCATTGGCGATGGCGGAACGGGATTTTGACAGCTTGTCCGCCGCCTCCTCCTGGGTGAAATCAAATTCCTCGATCAGCCGTTTGATGCCAACCGCCTCTTCTATGGCGTTCAGGTCTTCCCGCTGCAGGTTCTCGATCAGCGCGATGGCCGCCGCTTCGGAATCGGTCAGCGAACGGATGATGACCGGCACTTCCGTTAAACCGGCGCGTCTGGCCGCCCGCCAGCGGCGTTCCCCCGCCACGATGCGGTAGGTGCCGTCTGACATGGGCCGCACCAGCAGCGGCTGCAGAACACCGTATTCCCGGATGGAGTTTTCCAGCTCTGCTAAGGCTTCTTCGTCGAATCTGGTACGGGGCTGTCCCCTGTCCGGCTCGATCTGGCCGATGGGCAGGCTGACGGATCCGCTTTCCGCCTGCGCGTCGCTGGAATTATCCAAAAACAGACTGTCGAACCCTCTGCCCAATCCTCCTTTTTTTGCCGCCAATATGATCTCTCCTCTCGTCATTTTATAAATATGTATCTGAGACGCTGCTGAGGCAGCGTGCTACGGTGGACCTATTGTAGCACGGAGCCTCAGCTCCGTCCCAACTTTTGTTTCAAAATACGTTGCAGTGGCAGCGTATTACGGGTTTTGTTTTTCCAAAAATTCTTTTGCCAGCTCTGTATAGGCCAGCGCCCCTTTGGAGGACTTATCAAAATAGATAATCGGCTGGCCGTAGCTGGGCGCCTCCGATAGGCGCACGTTTCTGGGAATTGTGGTTTTATATACCTTTTTGGGGAAGAACTTTTTCACTTCTTCTACTACCTGCTGGGTCAGATTCAATCTGCCGTCGTACATGGTCAGTAATACCCCTTCCAGGTCAATATAGGGGTTATATAGACGTTTGATCTGTCTGACGGTAGCCATCAGCTGGGAAAGCCCTTCCAGTGCGTAGTATTCGCATTGAATGGGAACCAAAAAGGTATCGGCGCAGCTGAGGGCGTTCAGTGTAATGAGACCTAGGGATGGAGGACAATCTAAAAAGATATATTCGTAGTCGGACCAGATGGGCGCGATTGCGGTTTTCAGCAGACTTTCACGGTTTTTTCTGTCGATGATTTCCAGCTCCGCCCCGGCCAGATTCATATTGGAGGCGATAATATCCACGTTTTTGAAGTCGGTATGGATGATCCCCTCTTTCGCGGTTTTCACGCCTGTCAGCACTTCATAAGAGGAGACCTCTGTCTTTCTTTTGTCCACACCAAAGCCGCTGGTGGAATTGCCCTGCGGGTCGATATCGATCAGCAGGGTCTTTTTCCCCTCCGCTCCGATACAGGCCGCCAGATTAACGGCGGAGGTGGTCTTTCCTACCCCGCCCTTTTGGTTCAATATTGCGATCGTCTTCGCCATCCGCTTCGGCCTCCTTTTTGTGTCAACTGCTATAGTATAGCAAATCCCTGTCATAAAATCAATGCTATTCCGTATTATTTTCTCTTTTGTTTCACGTGAAACATATCATCAACAAGATTTGCGATTGTTTCACGTGAAACATTTGGCAATCACTTGTTATATAAAGCAGACAGGCAGCCCGTTGCCGAACTGCCTGCCTGCTTTGATGTGGGGTGTGAAAGAGAAAGATATGGGCTATATGATAACGGACTTACGCCCTGTTATCCGGTAGAAAGGTGAGATGTCTTTTCAGACGTCTTTGTTTGTATCGTAATATGATATTCGATCTGTTGTTCTGTTTCAGCTTTCTGACAGATGGTATTGATCCCGGCCTCTGACATTGCGGTCACGGCACGGTCGATCGTATTCGTAAATACAGTGGTATCTTTGAAAACAATGATTTTTCCTTTTTTACTGCAACGGCTATTTCTTACTTTGATTTCCTCCATTATTTTTTCAAAAGGAAGATGTCTGTCAATAATCAGGTCCAGCAGTTCTTTGCGTTCTTCTTCCGGCTGGTTTGCCAGAAGCAATGCTGCATCCTGAGATATATCTTCTTTAATAATCATCTTCTGCGTCTCATCTGATAATTCACATAGCTTTAATAAGTCAGTGACGTCTTTCAGTGATATTCCGAGCTCCGAGGCTAATTCAGGAAGCGTAAGGTGGTATTGATCTGATAACAGCCTGATCCGTCTTGCCATCTGCAAATAATGAAGACTTCCATTCTGTCTGTCGTCTATTATCTGCCAGAATATCTGATTCTGTTCGTCAGCTTCGATCAGTATACAGGAAACATCAGTCATGCCTGACGCTAAGGCGGCGTGAAAGATCAGCTCGCTGGAAACCACAGAGAATTGATTCTGTGAGATCCTTGATACAAGGATCGGATGTAGTAATCCATTGGCACGTATCAACTCCGCCAGCCGCTCGATCTCCTGCTCCATCAATGGCAGGAAAGGATCGTCAGTCGTTTGGATCTGTTCCACCGGTATCAGCAGAATCTTTCCGATAATAGGATACGGTTCGTGTTTCATAGTCACACATTAAAAAGCGGGTATTCTTTCGTCCGGGCTTGTCTTTCCTGTGACTAAAGAATACCACAATTCTCTCAAATATCCTGTCGAATAGCGCTGTTAAATTATAATTTGTTATGTCGTTTTACAGAGGTTTTTTGGCGATCTGTCCCGCATTACGGGGATACTTCATTGGTGTGGAGGATATTTTATGAAATATAACGATCTCTCTTTCTGCCCCTTCCGGGATCGTGTATCTCTCTCTTGCCGTCCGTTTTCCTCCTAAGGTTGCCGCCGCGCCAAAGCCTCTCTGTTGCTCCTCTTCCGACATAATGGCTTTTAAAGGAGCAAACAGGCCGCCCTTCTTTGCCAATGGCAAACAGTATTCCGCCAGTACGTTCAGCGAAGCCACTGCGCGTGCGGTAACGACGTCAAAAGCTTCTCTGTAAGAAGATTGTCGTCCTGCGTCCTCCGCACGGATCTGAACGATATTCGCTTCCAATCCCAATTCCGATGTAAGTAACCGCAGAAAGTCCAGCTTTTTGTTGATAGAATCAAACAATGTCACTTTCAGCCTGGAATTGGCGCATAGCAGCGCGGCCCCGGGAAAGCCCGCCCCCGTTCCCACGTCGCAAAGAGCGTCGCCATCTTTTAATGGAACATACTTCAACAGATACAGGCTGTCGACAAAGTGCTTGTTGACGATCTCGTCCGGCGCGGTGATGGCCGTTAAATTTACCTTTTCATTATAATCAACTAACAGACGCGCGTAAGTATCAAAACGCAGCACAGCTTCTTCTGTTAACGTCAATCCGATTTCTGTACACCCTGATAGCAGCAATTCTTTTGAAATAAACATAAATTATCCTATTCTGTTCTTGGTTAAATAGATCAATAGTACGGAAATGTCCGCAGGGCTGACGCCGGAGATGCGGGAGGCCTGTCCGATGCTTCTCGGACGGATTCTGGAAAGCTTTTCCACCGCCTCGGTCCGCAGATTGATGATATCGTGAAAATCGATGTCGTCCGGCAGCAGCTTTGCCTCCAGCCGGTTCATTTCCGCGATCTGTGCCTGCTGCCGTTTGATATACCCTTCATATTTCAGATCGATTTCCACCTGCTCAAAGATTTCGGCAGCATAATCCGGTCGGTTTTTGTCGAAGGGCGTCAGTACTTCGTAGTTGAGCTGCGGCCTTCGGATCAGGTCCGCCAGACGACAGCCGGTGGTGATGGGCGTTGTTTCACGTGAAACAATCATCCGGTTCAGCTCCTCGTCGGGGGCTAAAAACGTCGATTCCACCCGTTTTTTTTCCTCTTCAATCAACCGCAGTTTTTTTCGCAGCCGTTCATATTGCTCCTCGCTGACAAGCCCCAGCCGATAGCCGTATTCCATCAGGCGGATATCAGCGTTGTCCTGCCGCAGCACCAGGCGGTATTCCGAGCGGCTGGTCATCATGCGGTAGGGCTCGTTGCAGCCCTTTGTCACCAGATCGTCGATCAGCGTGCCGATGTAAGAACTGGAACGGGTCAGCACAAAGGGGGATTTTTCCTGCACTTTCAGCGCGGCGTTGATGCCGGCGATCAGTCCTTGTGCCGCAGCCTCCTCATAGCCGCTGGAGCCGTTAAATTGCCCCGCGCCAAACAGCCCGTCGAACTCGTTGAACTCCAGAGTGGGCTTCAGCACCAGCGGATCGACACAGTCGTATTCGATGGCATAGGCGTTGCGCATCACGTGGGCGTGTTCCAGCCCCCTGATGGTGTGGATAAACCCTTCCTGCACGTCCACGGGCAGCGAGGAGGAAAGCCCCTGTAAATACAGCTCCTCTGTCTCCAGTCCGCAGGGCTCGATAAAAATCTGGTGCCGCTCCTTGTCCGCAAACCGCACCATCTTATCCTCAATGCTGGGGCAATAGCGGGGGCCGACCCCCTCTATCAGACCGCCAAACAGGGGAGAACGGTCCAGATTTGCCATTATGATACGTTTTGTTTCGTCGTTGGTGTAGGTGACGTAGCATTCCAGCCGGTTTTTGGGCGGGGTAACGGTGGAAAAAGAGAAGGGTACCACATGCTCGTCCCCGTATTGTGGTTCTAATTCAGAAAAATCAACGCTGCGCCGGTTGACGCGGCTGGGGGTGCCGGTCTTAAAGCGCCGCAGCGCCACGCCGGTAGCCTTCAGCGAATCGGACAGCCCGACGGAGGGGAACATGCCGTCCGGCCCGCCGGAAAAACACTTGTCTCCCACGTAGATCTTCCCGTCCAAAAACGTGCCGGTGGCGAGAATCACGCAGCGGGCGGTAAACACGCAGTCCAGCTTCGTCTTCAACTCCCAGCCCGCCTCCGTCCGGCGCAGGCTGACCACCTCTCCCTGGTGCAGGTCCAGCCCCTCCTGCCGCTCCATGGCGCGTTTCATGTATTTGCTGTACTCCCGCCGGTCGATCTGGGCCCGGGGGGAGTGAACCGCCGGGCCCTTGCCCAGGTTCAGCATCCGGCATTGCAGGGCGTTGGCGTCCGCCGCCTTGCCCATCTCGCCGCCCAGCGCGTCGATCTCCCGCACCAGATGGCCCTTGGAGGTGCCGCCGATGGAGGGGTTGCACGGCATATTGCCGATCCAATCCA
>CAMJYF010000105.1 GCA_946409885.1 uncultured Clostridia bacterium
CCGTTTTTTACGTTTGTTTTTTTGACGCTGCTGAGGCAGCGTGCTACGATGTGGGGGGTTGACGCTGCTGAGGCAGCGTGCTACGAGAATAGTTTTTCCGCGGCGATGGCCTTCAGGTCTTCCCGGGAGGCGTTCATCAGAGCCGCAAAGGCGCAGTTGATCTCGATATCGCCGTATTTCAGCAAAAAGCCGTCGGAAAGCTCCCCGGGGGTATCGGCCACCGTGATCTCCGGAAAGGCCTTCAGAAAGTCTCCGGGCTTCCTCGCCAGGTCCGCCTTGCTCAGGTACAGCGTCCCCGGCGCGCCGGTGCGGTATTTCGCCGCCAGCTTTTCCAGCACGCCGAAATAAGAGGGCACATCCAGCGAGCGCAGCTTTTTCACCGCGGCGGTTACCGTTTCGTCCAGCAGCGCCACCTTGGCCTCCAGCAGCATCCGCCGGTCGTTGACCGCGGCGGCGGATTCCGCCTTTCTGGCAATCAGCTCCGCCTGGCTTTTTGCCTCGGCCAGAATGCGGCCGGCCTCCTCTTTGCCCTCCCGGGCGGCGGCTTCCAGAATGCCGCCCGCGTCCGCCTGGGCGCGCGATTCGATTCTGTCGCACTCATCGGAGCAGTCCCGCTCCAGACGGGCGATGATTTTTTCCAAACCGGACATAGCAGTCCCTCCGCTGTCACATGCCGAACGAGCTGGTCAGACCGTTGAGCGCCAGAATGGAGGTGAGCAGCGCCAGGATCGCGTAGGTCTCCACCAGCGCGGCAAAGGTGATGGCCTTACCGGACTCGTTGGGCTTTTTCGCCACAAGGCCAACGCCCGCGGCGGCCGCTTTGGCCTGATGGATGGCGGAGAAGTAACCCACCACCGCCATGGGCAGATCGGCCGCGAAGAAGGCAAGCCCCTGCTGCCAGGTGTAAGCGGGCATGCCGCCGCCCATCACCTTGGTAAAGCTGAGGGTAAGAATGGCGATCAACAGGCCGTACAGGCCCTGGGTGGCGGGAAGCACCTGCAAAATCAGCACCTTGCCGAATTTGGAGGGATCCTCCGAAACCACGCCGGCAGCCGCCTGCCCCACCAGGGAGGTGCCCCGGGCGGAGCCCATGCCGGGCAGCCCCGCCGCCAGCACGGCGCCGAAAATGATGAAGAATACCGCAAGATTGGACGTAGTCATAATTAAAGTTCCTCCTTGAACCTGTAATACTTGGTATCCGCCGCGAAGGGGACGAACGCCCGTCCGCCGCCCTCGTAGAACTTGGAAAAGAACTCCACATACTGGAGCCGGTTGGTGTGCACGTAGGCGCCGATGATATTGATGGCCAGGTTGGCCGCGTGACCGGCGCAGAACACTAAAATAAACGCGATGGCTTTGACGACGGGATTCTTCGGCATGGTGCCCAGCATGTTCATCACCTGCCCGATGACGCCGGTAGCCATGCCCAGCGCCAGCAGACGGGCATAGGAGAGCACGTCGCCCAGATAGCCCGAAAAAAGATTGTACACGCCGTAGAGGCCGCCGCCCAGCTTGCCGCCGATGTTTTTCGACGACCGCCCCGCCGTGAGGATCACCAGCGCCACGCCGGCGATCAGGATATACGTGGAAACGCCCTTCAGCGCGGTATGCACGCCCATGAAGGTATGATAGAAGAACGTGCCCAGGGGCGAATAGTCCTCCGGGATGCTGTCCTGCACGAACAGACCGAAGAAGACGGGCGCGATGCCGATGACGGTGAGGAAGGTGGGAACGGTGTCGAAGACCGCGTCCAGCTTACGGCCGTTTTTGATGTCGGTCCAGCCCTTCATCAGCACGCCCCAGAACAGGTGCGCCAGCCCTAAAACAAAGCACATGATCAGCACGTTCATGGTGTCCTTCACCGCGTCCGTCCACAGGGGCGGCAGGGGGTTGAAATCCTTATGCAGGAATTCCCGGCAGATCACCGCCGGCGCGTCGCCGAACCAGCTGCCGTACATGGCCCCCCAGAACACGGTGGAAAGACCGCAGAACAGATACATTTTCAGGGTGTTTTTCCACTTCTGTTCCAGATTCTTCTTAAAAAGCAGCAGCCCGCCGCACACGCCGCTGATGATCAGGCCGTAGCCCGCGTCGGAGAGCATCATGCCGAAGAAGAAGTAGTAGAAAAACGCCATATAGCCGGTGGGGTCGATATCGCCCTTGGACGGCATGGAGTACATCCCGGTGATATTTTCCAGCGGGGCGGCAAAAAAGCCGTTGGACAGCAGCACCGGCACGTCCTCGTCCTCGCCCGGCTCGGTGATCTCCACCGCCGCGTCAAAGTGGGATTCGCAGTACTCCGCCACCCGTTTCGCGTCCCGCTTGGCGATATAGCCCTTCAGGAAAAACACGCGTTCGCTTTGGGGGATGCGCTCCAGCGCCGCCGTCTTGTCCCGTTCGGCGGACAGGTAATCCTGCGCGAATTCTACCTTTTCGTAAAGAGCGCCTTTTTCGGCCAGCGCCTGTTCCGTCGCCTCGATCTCCCGGGCGGCCGCTTCGTTCTGTCGGTTCAGCGCCTCCACCCGCTGGCGGGGCGTTTCCTCTCCGCAGTCGGGGGCGCGGATAAAGCCCTCCGCCCGCAGTACGTTTTCGATCTCCTCGCAGTCCTCTTTCAGGCAGAACACCGCCAGGCAGGTCTCGATCTCGTCGGAGGAGACGACCTCCACCTCCACACAGTCCCGTTCCGGCAGTTCCGCGGCCAGCAGCGACAGGATCTCCTCCCGGGTCTTTTGGGCCCGGAAGCTGCCCAGCAGCCGGGCGGTGCGCTTTGTAAAGCCCGACGACACCGGGATATCGCAGTCCAGCCAGGGCAGGAGGGAATCCACCGTCGCCTGTCGCCGGACGATCTCCGCCCGCAGGTCGCCGATTTTTTTGTCGGCGGCCACCAATTCCCGGCATTCCGCCAGGGTGTCCTCCAGCGCTGCCCCGCGGCTTGTCCACTCCTCGGCAGTCACCTCCCGGCGGGGCTCCAGCATGGCGGTGAGGGGCTTTTTTTGCGGGCAGCGCTGCGCCAGCACCGCCTGCGCCGCGTTCACCGTCGCCAGCGCCCGGTCGAAATCCGCGTACCGGTCGGAAAGGTCAGCAAGCTTCAGCCGGTCCGTCTCCTCCGTTGCGGAGAGCTCTACCGCGCCCTTGCGCTGCAGGTAGTCCGTGACCGCCTCTTTCCGGGCAAGGGGAGCCGCCATTGAAAAGGACATGATTTTCAGCTTTGCCAATGATCAGACCTCCCGTCAGTTCCACTCCACCAGCCGCTTGGCCACGGCGTTGACCGCCTTGGCGGTATTGCCCTCCGCGCCCTTGCGCATGGCGGCAATGTTCGCTTTGGATTGCGCGGCGGCCTTTTCCAGCGTTTTCCGCGCGGCGGCGTTTGCCTCCGCGATGATCGCTTCGGCCTCCCGGCGGGCTTTCGCGACGGCCTCCGCCTTGCTGCGCGCCGCCTCTTCCCTGGCCTGCGCGATCACCTCCAGCGCCCTGCTTTGCGCCTGGGCGACGCGCTCATCACAGCGCCGCTCCGTTTCGTCGATCTGATTGATGATTTCAGACGCCATGGTATCACCTCTGAAATGGTTTTTCTGCCGTGCTTATTGCACGTCTATCTCTTTATGCGCCGCCGAGGAATCGTAGATCGCCTGCATGATTTTGGAGGTGCCCACGGCGTAACGGATATCGTTGCGGTTGCGCTGGCCCTTGCGGACGGATTCCACAAAATCCAGCACCTCGTCCGCGTGCATATCGTTCATGCGGTAATCTGGCTTTTCCTCAATCAGCATACCGTCTTTGGCGGTATAGTAGGTAAACTTGCCGCAGTACTGCAAACGGATACCGCCCTTGTCGCCCATGAAGTCGATGAAGGTCTCATGAACGCCGATGTTCTGCGCCCAGGCCCCGTTGAAGCTGATGACCGCGCCGTCGGTACGCACGATGCCAACCACGGAATCGTCCACGTCGTAAACGCCGTTCACCGGGTCGCTGGTATCCTCCGACCACATGGAGGTGTACACATAGTTTTTCATATCCTTGCCCAGCTTGCAGAAAGCCTCGCCGCTGGCGGTATTCACCTTGGGATCGCCCAGGCAGTACAGGATCAGGTCCAGATAGTGCACGCCCCAGTCGATGAGCGCGCCGCCGCCGGAGGCCGCGTGGCGGGTGAAATCGCCGCCCAGCCCCGGGATGGACCGGTGGGCCCGGAAGGAGGCATAGACGTGGTAAACGTCGCCCAGCTTTCCTTCCTCGATATACCTTTTGATATAATTGACCGAATTGGCGTAGCGGTTGCACACGCCGATGGAAAGGATGCGGCCCGTTTCATAGGAGACCTTTTCCATCTCCAGCGCTTCGGGAAGGATACGGGCGGCGGGCTTTTCGCACAGCACGTCCTTGCCGTGGCGCATGAAATCGATGGCGATGACCGAGTGCATATCGTTGTGGGTACACACGGAGACCGCGTCCAGCTCCGGGTCGTCCAGAATCTCGTGATAGTCGTAAACGGCCTGGCCGCAGCCGTATTTTTCCACGGCGGCGTCGGCCTTTTCGGGGATGATATCGCAGAAGTATTTGATTTCCGCGTGTTCGCTTTTCAGGTAGGCGGGGATGTGGGCGCTGTTGGCGATACAGCCGCAGCCGATCACGGCCACCTTGACAGTTTCTTTCATATCGGTATACCTCATATTTTTATTGATCCACGTTTTTCAGTCGGTACCGCGGATCATGTTTTTCACTTGCAGCAGACGGGAAAGGCCGTGTTCCAGATAGGCCTCTTGCTCTTCCTCCGGCAGGTTCCCGGCAAAATGCTTCAGGATGTTCACGTCGGTGGCGAAGTCCCGCGGGCAGAAGCAGCACTCCAGCTCCCCTTCTGCCGAAAAGGACGCGCACCGGGTGATGAAGGAGGAGGAATAGGGAACGCCGCAGTAAATAACGGCGTCCGCCGGGGCAAACGGCGCATAGGGCAGCACGGATTTGGTGGCCGCCAATATCCCCTCTCCCCTTCGGAAGGCCTCCAGCGCCACCTGCTGCTCCGCCGCCGTCATGGCGCCGTTGAGATACAGGCCGCTTTGGCCGCGGGCGCGCAGGAACCGCAAAAACTCCTCCGCCTCCCGCCGGTTGGTAAACAGCACCGCCACGCGGCGCAGGGCGCGTTTTTCCGCCAGGTACAGGGCATACTCGTTCCGCTTTCTCCCGTTTGCCGTTTCATACGCGTAAAGGGAGGGCGGGACGGAGGCGTCCAGCACCGTGCAGCCGGGGGAGGCGAACCGGACCAGGAACGGGCCGTAATCCGGCAGCGGCTCCGAAAAGAGCGCCGTGACGCGGATGTCAAAGGGCAGCTCCGCGCGGAACTCCCCGATCCAGCCGTAATCGCGCCGCCCGCCGTATTCCGTGGGGTCCGCCAGCTCCGCAAAGGGGACAAGGATGTGCCGGACCCGCTTTGCGGCGCAGAAAGCGCGGAAGGACGCGTCGCCCAGCAGACGCACGTCCGCCGCCAGCAGCCCTTCCCCCAGCCGGTACGCCGGAAAGCCGAAACGGTCCCCCGGGTCAAACCGGGCAGTCAGCGCCCGCGCGCCGGGCATATCCAAAGGAACGAACCGCCCCGGCAGCGCCAGCAGCGAAGGCTCCTTTGCATCACAGAACAGCGCCGCAAGGGTCGTCGCGCCGGGCATCGCCCCGGTGATACAGAACAGATCCTCCCCGGCCTCCCGCGCGGCGGCGGCCACCCGCCTGACGTCCTCTTCCATCAGTTTCATAATATTGTTTATTGTATTACATCAGGGCGTTTTTGTCAATCTTTTCTCGGGTGTTTTACGCAAACGGGCAAAAAAAATGGCAAGATAATATTGATAAAAATAAATGGTGGTATTAAAAATATCAATTCAAAATCGCTTGACTTCATTTAAAAAAGGTGTTACACTGTGACATTGAAAGGCGATGACCGGAAAGAGTAATTCTGTCTACGGCCTGCAGAGAGCCGCCGGAGGGTGCAAGGCGGCGGCGCGGGACAGAACGAATACGCTCCGAGAGCCGCGGAATTGAACGCGCAGTAGGTTCCGCCGTGGGCGCGCGTTACAGCGCAGGGTAGGCCTGCCGGGCCTTACCCGACGAGGCCGTTGCCGTGAGGCAGGGGCAAATTGAGGTGGTACCGTGGATTCTGTCCGCCCTCTGTGATCATCAGGGGACGGATTTTCTTTATCGGACCGGTCCCCCCGAAAGGAAAGATACGCTATGCCTTTAACCGAAATCCTGCAAAAGAACGCCGATTTTTACCCCAACGACGTGGCGCTGGTGGAGATCAACCCCAAGGTGGAAAGCAAATCGCTGATGACCTGGCGCGATTACTCCCTCATCGTCACCGACCCGTCGGAGGCCTACCGGAGGGAGATGACCTGGAGCAAGTTCAACAAGGACGCCAACCGCATCGCCAACCTCCTGCTCTCCCGGGGCATCAAAAAGGGCGACAAGGCCGCCGTGCTGATGATGAACAGCATCGAGTGGCTGCCCGTCTACTTCGGCGTGCTGAAAACCGGCGCCATCGTGGTGCCGCTGAACTACCGCTACACCGCGGAAGAAATCAAGTACTGCATCGATAAAGCGGACGCGGACTATATTGTCTTCGGCCCGGAATTTGTGGGACGCATCGAGGATATCTACGCCAAGGTGCCCCACGTAAAAATGTGGATCTACGACGGCGAGGAATGCCCCAGCTTTGCGGAGGACCTG